>NZ_BAAGXV010000059.1:0-18028 GCF_054779655.1 Pontibacter brevis | reverse complement strand
CCCATCCCGAACAGAGAAGTTAAGCCCGGACGCGCCGATGGTACTGGGGTCACACCCGGGAGAGTAGGTGGCCGCCAACCCTACAAAAGCACCCCCTGCAGAGAAATCCGCAGGGGGTGCTTTGTGTTTCAGGCATACTATGGACGGCGGGGAAAGGGAGAGGCAGCTACTGGGCTTGCTGTAAGCTTTCTTTCTGTGTAGTGGTTCTATAGATTCGCTACAGGTATAGGCCTGCCAGAAGTTAGACATTTCTAATTTTGGCAGGCTTCTCTTTTTTCTTGTGTTTGCTCAGCTTTCTCTCCCACTCGTAGTTTTGCTCACGGATCGGTTCTCTGGCCGGATCATACTTTGCCTCTATGTCTTCCCACAGTGGGGTTAGGGCTGACTTTTCGGTGACAATATCCATAGGCGCTCTGCCCTTCAGGGAACTGTGGGAGCGGTACCAGTTGTAATGGAACTGCCATTCTTCCAACCTGTCGTTTAGGCATGGATCCTTCAGGTTAGCCGTCATATAAAACTCCTGCAGGTCCGTCTGATGGCTCCTCTCTACCTTGCCGTTCAGGTGGGGAGAGCGAGGTTTGATGGGCCTGAACTTGATGCCGTACTCCTGCAGTATCTCCTGGAAAGCGATGCCGAAGAACTCCTTGCCCCTGTCAGTTTGCACCCGCTGTATGGGAAATGGCATTTGCTCTACTACCCGCTCAAGAAAGTTCACAGTGTTTTTGGCTGTTCTCCTGGAATAGGTGTGCATTACCCTAAAGCGGCTACAGTCATCAATGGCTGTGTATTGGTAGATACCCGTATCAATCTTACAGACATCCATCTGCACCCTTTCTCCCGGAATTTCCTTAGTGTAGCGCTTAAACTCTTTCTTCTTGTGGTATCGCTTGAGCAACTTCATATCATACTTCTCAAGCACCCTGGCCACCGTGGAAGGTGATATCTTGACCTGATGGTGCTGCAGAAGGTGTGAGCAGATTCTTATTTTGCCGAAGCGGCAGGTGTCCCTAATGTCAAGGATTAGGTTGATTACATCATCATCCCATTTTTGTCGGGTCAGCCTGTGGGGCCTTCTGGAACGGTCCGCCAGCCCTTCATCTGGCAGGCGCTTGATCCATCGGTGCAGAGTGGAGCGGGCGATACCACAACGAAGAGCAGCTTTGCTGACAGAGCCTAGCTGCTGGTAAACCCTTATCCAGTCTTCTCTGGCTTTCTGCTTCTGCTCCTCTTTTTTCATAGCGACACAGGCAAAAAAATAGCTGTGGATTTATGGACAACTCTGTCGAGTTACCCACAAGTCCACAGCAGTAATAATAGTAATATCTTGAGATTAAATCAACAGGTGAAAATGTAGCGGATCTCTTGGACCTTCACATATAAGTAAGTACAAAAACAAGGAAGTTCCTGTTTTAATAGGAGCTTCCTTGTTTCTGTACTGTTATATTATACTGCTATTTTCTTCTGCTCATCGTTACCTATCTTTCATGATAGGCTCAGGCAAATGAATGTCAAGTTCTGAGGCTGCGTCCAGTATGATGTCCGTGGCATACTGTTTTGTACAACGTAACTGTCCTGTGATACTGTAATCTGTGATCAAACCTTGATTGATAATGAGCCTAGAGGCAAACTCCCCATATTTGGCTATAATATATTTCTGTACTGTTATCAGGTCCTCCTTTCGCTTCTCTGTTTCCGGGGTACGAGGGGGGCGTTGCCAACGATTCTCGGGATAGTCGTGGCTAATATTATCTGCCTTGGCTTTTCTTTTAGCCTGCTCTAGTGTCTCTTGTAATAACTTCTCGTTGCGAGCCCTTTTAAGAGCACCATGTATACCCTTTGTATGGTTGAGCCATTCATGCACATCTGTGTTGGGGTTGTTTGCAAGATCCACCAATCCTTCATTTGAAATGACGTAAGACGAAGGCTTGTTCAGCTGTTTCCCCATTTCATCCCGAAACGCGAACAGTTCTTTCAGGATATATTGCTGGTAGTAGTTAAGCCTGTAGGCGTTCCGGAGTTTCATATGTGGGTTTTCCGGTTCCGAATATATCAAAGACTCCAGTAACAGGTTCTCCTCCTGCAGCCAATGCATCCGGCCCTTTTCTTCTATTTCTGCCACCAACTTCGCTTTTACCTGGTGCAGGTAAAGTACATCGATGGCAGCATAAATAAGCTGTGCCTCCGTAAGCGGGCGCTTGTTCCAGTTGCTGGACTGCTGCGACTTATCCACCTCCTGGTCAAACTCCTCCTTCATAACTGTGGCCAGTGACGAGCGCTCATAATTAAGTATTTTAGCGGCTACATCAGTGTCCATCACTCCCCGGATGTTACAGCCTAACTTGTCGAGCAGTAGGATATCGTTGTTGGCATGGTGGATGATTTTAGTAAAATCTTTATCCTCTAAGAGCTCAAAAAGCGGCTGCAGGTTGTTTATAGTAAATGGATCAATGATATAACAGGTACCATTGTCATCTGAGATTTGAACAAGACACAGGTTGAAACCATAAGTGAAGCGGTTTTGGTCAAACTCAAGGTCCAGGGCCAGTTCCTTGTGTTGTCTCAGAGCCTTTACCGCTGTAAGCAGCTCGGCATCTGTTTCTATCAGCCTTATGGTTACGCCATCATGTGTTAGCGTTTTATTTTCCATTCCTAAAGTTAAAAAGTTTGGAGCATATATATACTTCTGTATTCTCTCTTTTAGGATAAACGTTTATTATTTGTTGTAAAGCCATTGGCACAAAAAAGGTCTCTGCCCGTGGAGCAGAGACCTTCTGTGGTTAAACAAAATTGTTTTAACTATTGTACTGGTGGTTGCTCCTCCTCAATTTCATCGGCAACACCATCGTTAACTGTTGTATCTTCTAACACAGTAGTATCTTCAGTTTCCATATCCATTTCAACTTCCTCAGTAGTCTCAAGGTTTTCTGATTCAGTTGTTGTTGTATCTTCACTTGAGCATGCCGTAAATGCGAACATTGCAAAGGCGGCAAATGCTAATTTCCATGTCTTTTTCATAATCGAAATATGTTTGGTTTTGTACTTCTTTATACGAAAAGTGAGAAAAGGTAACCTCCTGAGAAGGTGTAAATTGTCTTATTTGAAGTTAGTGGCATGAAATCATAAGTAAAGGGCGCCAAAAGAAGGATATTTGGCAGTGCATGGGCAAACATGAGTGTTCTTAGGGTGAAAGTAAATATTTGCTGTGTTAAACTAATTGTTTACAAATTTATATGTGTTAAAGTTGTCTTACTATCCGTACAACTTAGTTATCCGGTATGCAGCGGCCTTATCCACATTAGAAGGCAAAAGGTTATAAGGTAGAAGGTGAAGATTGTACATGTTGATAATACAAAGAACAGGCAGTTTTCTTCTGTATGATGGCTCTTCTTGATATATATTCAGTAGTGGCAAATTAAAGTAAACGGCCCCTGCACGAATGTGTACAGGGGCCGCTCTCTTATTAAGGTTGGTTATAAAGCTCTTGTGGTGTCGGATGATGCGGCCAAAGAGGCTTCTCGTTTGGCCTTGAACTCAGTGCCAGATTTCCACTCCGGTAACCGCTCTGTGTTGGCTACTCTGTACCCAACCCGCAGGAACAACTGCAGGTCTTCCACGGCACCTTCCAGATTCCAGTCGTCACGCACCTCATCTGAGAGCTTGTGGTAATCATTAGCAGTATAGTTGTCGCTCCATTGCTGTACATAGTCAGCCGGTTGGTTACGTGCTACAACCCCGGACTTTGCATACAAAGCCGGTACGCCCTGCTTTGCAAACTCAAAGTGATCGGAACGGTAGAAAGAGCCTTTCTCTGGTGAGGCCTCTGGAACAATGCGGCGGTTTTGGCTGGCGGCCTCTTCTGCCAAAACATCCTCCAATGTAGAATTGCCATAGCCAATAACCACCACATCTTCGGTCGGGCCATAGGCATTCAGCACATCCATGTTGATGTTAGCCACTGTCTTATTCAACGGATAAAGCGGGTTTTCGGCATAATATTTAGAGCCGAGCAGTCCTTTTTCCTCTGCTGTTACAGCCAGGAAGAGGATAGAGCGCTTTGGTCTGGTAGGCATGGCAGCATAAGCCTCGGCCAGTTCTATCAATCCGGCAGTGCCTGTTGCGTTATCTAAAGCACCATTGTAAACCTGGTCGCCCTGCAGCGTCTCATCCTTGCCTAGGTGATCCCAGTGGGCAGAGTAAACCACGTATTCATCCTTCATCTCCGCATCAGAACCCTCCAGTTTGGCAATCACGTTCTGCGACTGAATTTCACGCAATTTATTTTGTATGCTGAAACTGGCGGTGGCATTTAACGGTACTGGCTTAAAGTCCTTCTGGCGAGCCGCCTGCTTTAGCTGCTCCAGGTCTTTGCCTGCTGCGGAAAATAGCTGCTGGGCTTTTGCCTGTGTAATCCATCCTTCCACGGCAGCACGGTCCATGTTGTTGTTCGCCTTCTTAATATCAAAGTTCTCACGGCTCCAGCTTCCCGACACCACCTCGTAAGGATAGCCGGCTGGTTCTGTTTCATGAATGATGATGGCAGCGGCGGCACCTTTCTCTGCAGCAATCTCATATTTATAAGTCCAGCGGCCATAATAAGTCATGGCTTTGCCGCCAAACATGGCTGTGTCGAGTTCGCTAGCATTGGCAGTGCTTGGTATCGGAGGGTCATTGATAAGCATCACAATTGTTTTGCCTTTCACGTCAAGGCCCTTGTAATCGTCCCAACCATATTCAGGGGCCACAATGCCATAGCCTACAAATACCATTTCTGAATTATTGATATCGATGTTAGGTACAAAACGGCGTGAAACGGCTACATAGTCAGATGGGAAGTTAAGCGGAATCGTTTTGCCGCCTGCCTGGAAAGATGCTTTGGGCTGTGCCGTAAAACCCACCATCGGTACTTTCTGCACATAAGTGCCATCCGGGTTTCCTGGCTGCAAACCTATTTGCTTAAACTGGCGGGTAAGGTAGTTTACGGTAGAGTCTTCGCCGGCAGTGCCCGGGCCACGCCCTTCAAAAGCATCGGAGGCCAGTACTGTGGTATGCTTCAAGATATCAGAAGCATTAATGGTCTGCAGGGCGGGCTGCAGGTTTGTGCTGTCTGCGGCGGCAGTTGCTGCCGCATCTGTTTCGTTTACTTCACGGGAGCTTTCGTTGCACCCTATCGCTAACAGCCCCATCAGGCCAAGCAGCGGAATATGTTTCTTCATAGATGTTAATGATGCTAAGTGTTCTTCAAGTTAAAGAATTTTTTTATACCAGGGAGGTGGTAGCGACCCGTTCAGGCAGCTACCTGCCAGCTGGAAGGCACCCCGCGGTGCAGCTCCTGAATTAAGGTCACGCTGCCAACCAACTCTTTTTGCAGCTGGCATTCCCAGATTACAATGCGCTGCCAACCCGCCTCCCGGTACAATTGCTGATACCGGTTGTCTCGGGTTTTGTTCTTCTCGAACTTATTTTCCCAAAAATCAATGTTTGTTTTAGGTAAAGAAAGCTGGCAGTAGGGGCAGCGGTGCCAGAAGCAGCCATGGATGAAAATAGCTAAACGACGGCCAGGGTAACAGATGTCAGGCTTGCCCGGAGCTTTAGGCCAGTGTACACGGTAGCCCCGCATGCCGGCATTCCACAGCGCCCTGCGAAGGATAAGCTCAGGCTTTGTGTTTTTACTTTTATTACCCCGCATATAGCGGCTTATCTTTTCCGCTGTCGTCAGCAGGGGTGGTGGGGCTTTGTATCTCTTTCTCTTGCGTTTTGCTGCCAATGTGCTGCCTGCTTTTATGCAGCTGTATAACAAGCAGTGGTGGCAGATAGTGCCAAGGGGGGCAGGGAAGCTAAATCCGGTAATAGATGCGGTTCATGGAATTATCGTAGGGAGCGTAGCCGGGGCGCTTGCAGCAGAATGTGTCATCCAGCAGCTGTACATTCTTTATGTTGCTGAAAAGGAAGTAGTGCCAGCCTGCTGCTGTGTTGCCAGTGGCTCTTTTGCTGTCGAGCCAGGCACAGAGGCAGTCCTGGTTACTGTGGTTACGGCCTATTAAATGCGGCTCTACTATATATGTTTCGCCTTCATAGTCAAACTGTATGAGCAATCTTGCTCCAACTGCCCTAGAAAGCTCTTCTAAAAGATAACTATACATAACGAACAGATTTTTGTGTAACCATGTGACTGCCCATGCAACTGTCTACTGCTGCAGCAAGGTGTATAGCAGATATTATTCTGCATCATATAAATCTAAAAAACTAAAAACGCTTTACACAGGAAATAGCGGTGCTAAAAGTAACATCATGTGTGGGTGGCGTAAGGGAATAGGTACAGAAGAAACAGCCGTGCTACATTCTGTATGAATGTTATCAAAGAGGCTTAAAATCAGGAAAAGTAACATAGGCTTTTTCTGTAAAACAGGTGCACTGGCTACAGCAGATGATATGATGGTATCTGTTTGCTATGCAACTACGTGTAGATTCCAAGTAAGCGGAGGAGGCTGCGAAGTCAGAATCCCTTACCGCTACTGTTAAGCTATCTTTTTGGAAGTGGAACAAAGTTGATAACGCAAATTTATTCCAGAATGAGCCATGCAGCTACTGGCAGTTCATACTGCTAAGTCTTCAAATATACCTTTAAGCGAATCCTTTGGAAGGTGCTTGTTTTTAGTAATTCAGAAAACTGCTAGTGGATATAGCCGTTAATAGAACTTAAACCAATCTGCATTTTAAATGCCTTTTTCAAGCTTGTCACGTCATATTTTTTCACTTCGTTGAAGTGATTACATAATCATCGCTAAAAATATGGGAGGTTGTGTTGGTTTTCTTTAACTTACGACACAAATAAATGACATTGTATTGCCTTTGTGACCGTGTAACAGGAGAGTGCAGCCAAGGGTTTAATACAAAGGAGGTGTTTGATTTTTAATTATATTCGCTTAGGCGGATATGCAGTATTTGATATTTATATAATACATTTAACTTTACCTTTACTAAAAAGGCAGTAAATAATTTATGGATAAATATAGCTACATCGCTAATGCGCACGGCGATTATATTGATGAGTTGTACAAAGCTTATCAACAAGATCCGGAATCAGTAGAGTTCGGGTGGCGCAAGTTTTTTGAAGGCTATGATTTTTCAACAGCTTACGGGGAAAACGGCCATACTTCCGAAAATGGCGCTGCTACTGCCCCTGCTCCTAAAGGTAGTGTAGCACAGCAGGAATCGGAGAAAGAGGTAGCCGTGCGGAACTTCATTTACGCTTACCGCAGCCGCGGCCACCTGCGCTCCAAGACAAACCCGGTACGGGAGCGCAAAGACAGAAAAGCCCTGCTGGACCTGAAAGATTTCGGTTTGTCTGAGGCCGATCTGGATACTGTTTTCCAGGTAGGTGAAATTATTGGCATCGGACCTGCCACATTGCGTGATATTGTGGCAGCAGTTCAGAAAATTTATGAGCGTTCTATCGGATATGAGTACATGTACATCCGTGACCCGGAGGTGCTGTCCTGGCTTCAGAATAAGATAGAAAATGAGTCACTGCACTTCGACCCAAGCCTCGATTACAAAAAGCGTATCCTTTCCAAGCTAAATGAGGCAGTTGTATTTGAGAACTTCCTGCACACAAAGTTCTTAGGGCAGAAACGCTTCTCGCTAGAGGGTGGCGAAACAACTATACCTGCACTGGATGCTATCATCGACAAAGCTTCTGAGCTTGGTGCAAAAGAAGTAGTAATTGGTATGGCGCACCGTGGCCGCCTGAACGTGCTGGCCAACATCATGGGTAAAACCTATGAGCAGATTTTCTCTGAATTTGAAGGTACTGCCGTTCCGGACCTAACCATGGGTGATGGTGACGTGAAGTACCACATGGGCTTCTCTTCGGAGGTGAAAACACCATCAGGCAATACCATCAACCTGAAGCTGGCGCCTAACCCTTCGCATTTGGAGGCGGTGAACCCGGTAGTGGAAGGTTTTGTACGTGCAAAAATCGACTGCATGTACGAGAAGGACTCCCGCTCCATTGTGCCTATCCTGATTCACGGTGATGCTGCCATAGCTGGTCAGGGCATTGTGTACGAAGTAACGCAGATGGCAAACCTGAGCGGCTACAAAACAGGTGGTACCATTCATTTTGTTATCAATAACCAGGTTGGTTTCACCACCGACTTTGAAGACGCTCGTTCTTCTATCTACTCTACCGACATCGCCAAGATCATTGATGCGCCTGTGCTGCACGTGAACGGAGACGATCCGGAGGCAGTGGTTTTTGCTGTGCGTCTGGCTACAGAGTACCGTCAGAAGTTCCAGAACGATATCTTTATTGATATGGTGTGCTACCGCCGTCACGGCCACAACGAGTCGGACGAGCCGAAGTTCACACAGCCACAACTTTATAATCTGATTTCAAAGCACGCGAATCCGCGCGAGAAATATAACAAGGAGTTGATCAGCAAGGGCTCGGTAGATGCCGAACTGGCAAAGAACATGGACAAGGAGTTCCGCCAGATGCTGCAGGACCGGCTGGACATGGTGAAGCAGAAGCCTTTGCCGTACAACTACCAGGTACTGGAGAAAGACTGGCAGGAGCTGCGTCGTTCCACACCGGAAGACTTCAATCAATCGCCTGAGACAGGCATACCTGTTGAGGTGATTGAGAAAGTAGGAAAAGCCCTGACGACGCTGCCACAAGGCTTTAAGCCGCTCAAGCAGATTGAGAAGCTGATAAAAGAACGCAAAGAGATGTTCTTTGAGACAAAACAGCTGAACTGGGCAGCCGGTGAGTTGCTGGCTTACGGATCTGTTGTGCAGGATGGCAAGATCGTGCGTTTCAGCGGACAGGATGTACAGCGTGGTACATTCTCGCATCGCCACGCCGTGTTGCACGATGCCGTAACAAGTGCTCCGTACAACAACCTGAACCACATAGAGGGGAAAGACACAGGCTCTTTTGAAATCTACAACTCGCTGTTGTCAGAGTATGGTGTGCTGGGCTTTGAGTTTGGTTACGCTATGGCGAATCCGAACGCCTTGGTTATCTGGGAAGCACAGTTCGGTGACTTCGCCAATGGTGCGCAGGTAATGATTGACCAGTTTATCACCGCTACAGAATCGAAGTGGCACCGTATGAACGGTCTGGTGATGTTACTGCCGCACGGTTACGAAGGGCAGGGGCCGGAGCACTCTAATGCCCGTCCTGAGCGCTTCCTGCAGCTGGCTGCCGAGAATAACATTTTCGTAACCTACATCACAACGCCGGCTAACCTGTTCCATTTCATGCGTCGTCAGCTGGCCCTGCCTTTCCGCAAGCCAGCTATCAACATGTCGCCTAAGTCGTTGCTGCGCCATCCACTGGTAAGCTCTCCAATAGAAGATTTTACGTCAGGAGGCTTCAAAGAAGTGATTGGCGATGACTATGCAGATGCCGCTTCAGTGAAGAAAGTGCTGCTTTGCTGGGGTAAAGTATACTTCGACCTGCTGGAAGAGCAGCAGAATAACAACCGTAAGGATGTGGCCCTTGTGCGTATGGAGCAGTTGGCGCCATTCCCGAAAGTGCAGCTGGATGCTGAACTGGCGAAGTACCCTGATGCCAAAATATACTGGGTACAGGAAGAGCCTGAGAACATGGGAGCCTGGAACTACATCCTGCGCCTGATGCGCAAGCAGGTAGAAGATGTGGTAGCCCGTAAGGCAAGTGCCTCACCTGCTACAGGTTACTTGAAAGTGCACGTAAAAGAGCAGCAGAACCTGGTGGATCGCGCCTTTTCAATATAATTGGTAATAATGCGTGATGGATTTTAAGCAGTTAATGCAGCTGTTTTTAGTCCATCACGCTTCTTTTATCCGTAATTCATAATTCGTAATTCATAATTGAACAAAAATATATGAGCTTAGAAGTTAAAGTGCCTGCCGTAGGTGAGTCAATCACTGAGGTAACGATAGCCCAGTGGCTAAAGAAAGACGGTGACCGTGTGGAGATGGACGAGGTGATAGCTGAGCTGGAATCTGACAAAGCCACATTCGAACTGCCAGCCGAAGGAGCAGGCATTTTACGTATTGTAGCACCCGAAGGCGAAACCGTTGAGGTAGGGGCGCTACTTTGCAGAATTGAAGAGGATGGTGCAGGTTCTTCTGCTCCTGCCAGCCCGGCTGCCGAAGCATCCGCTGCCCCACAGGAGTCTGCTCCTGCCGCAGCACAGGGTGGTGGCGAAACTGTTGACATGGTAGTGCCTACTGTAGGTGAGTCCATTTCTGAAGTAACGATCGCCAGCTGGTTAAAAAACGATGGCGACCGCGTGGAAATGGATGAGGTGATTGCAGAATTGGAGTCTGACAAAGCCACTTTTGAGCTGCCGGCAGAAGCCGCAGGTACGCTGCAAATTGTAGCGCAGCAAGGCGACACTGTAGAAATTGGCGGTTTGCTTTGCCGCATTGTGGCAGGTGCCGGTGCAGCTGCTTCAAAACCAGCTGCGCAACCAAGTGCTCCTGCTGCTCAACCAGCTGCACAGCCTGCCGCCGCAACCGGTTACGGCAACCAGACCTATGCTTCCGGCACACCATCGCCGGCTGCAGGTAAAATCCTTTCTGAGAAAGGCATCGACGCAGCTAATGTGCAGGGCACAGGCCGTGATGGCCGCATTACGAAAGAAGATGCACAGAACGCGCAGAAGTCTGCTGCCAAGCCAGCCGCAGCCGCAGCTCCTAAGCAGGAGGCAACTGCTTCTTCTGAGGCGCCAGCTGCAAGCGGAGACCGCAACCAGCGCCGCGAGAAAATGAGCTCGCTGCGTAAGACGGTTGCCCGCCGCCTGGTGCAGGTGAAAAACGAAACGGCCATGCTCACTACCTTTAACGAGGTGGACATGAAGCCAATCATGGACATCCGCTCGAAGTACAAAGAGAAGTTCAAAGAGAAGCACGAAGTAGGCCTGGGCTTTATGTCGTTTTTTACAAAGGCTTGTACTGTTGCGCTGCAGGAGTGGCCAGCAGTGAATGCACAAATCGACGGAAACGAAATCGTGTTCAACGACTTCTGCGATGTGTCAATCGCGGTTTCATCACCAAAAGGCCTGGTAGTGCCGGTTATCCGCAACGCGGAGAGCCTGACGCTGGATGGTATCGAGAAAGAAGTAATCCGACTGGCGAAGAAAGCGCGCGACGGTAGGTTGTCTATCGAGGAAATGACAGGCGGTACCTTCACCATCACCAACGGTGGTGTGTTCGGTTCTATGATGTCAACACCAATCATCAATGCGCCGCAGTCTGCCATCTTAGGTATGCACAACATCGTGCAGCGCCCGGTGGCTATCGACGGTCAGGTGGAAATCAGACCAATGATGTACCTGGCCCTGTCATACGACCACCGCATCATCGACGGCCGTGAGTCCGTTTCCTTCCTGGTACGTGTGAAAGAGCTGCTGGAAGACCCGATGCGCTTATTACTGGGCGTCTAACGACGCTGGCGCAGTAAGCGCAGTTGAGAGTTTGAAGTTATGAGTTAAGAGTGGTTTAACACAAAAGACTAATGTCTGCGTAGTCACTCCTAGCTCATAACTCTAAACTTTTAACTAAAACTCATGGCTGATAGCATTGTAGCTCAAAAGTCGTTTCAATTTGCAATACGGATAGTGAAGCTCTACATGTACCTGAAAAATCAGAGGCAGGAGTTTATACTTGCAAAGCAACTGGTTAGAAGCGGTACGTCTATTGGGGCAAACACCGAAGAGGCTGTAGCAGCGCAATCCAAAGCAGATTTTATTCATAAGCTACAAATTGCTCTAAAAGAGGCTCGAGAAACAAATTATTGGCTCCGGTTGCTGCATGCAGCCGAACTGATAGAGACGACAGCCTTTGAAAGTATACAAGGAGACTGTATAGAGTTGCAAAAGATGTTAAGCAGCATCATTCTTACAAGCAAAAAGAACAACTCTTAACTTATAACTTTTAACTCTTAACTAGACAAAAGTGAAATACGATGTAACCGTAATCGGTTCCGGACCTGGTGGGTATGTGGCGGCGATACGCTGCGCGCAGCTGGGCCTGAAAACCGCAATCATAGAGAAATACAATGTGTTGGGTGGTACCTGCCTGAACGTAGGCTGTATCCCGTCTAAAGCACTGCTCGATTCTTCTGAGCATTATCACGCTGCTGCGCACGCTTTTAAGGAGCACGGCATTGAGCTGGATAACCTGCAGGTGAACATGCAGCAGATGATCAAGCGCAAGGGGGAGGTAGTGAAGTCGAACAACGATGGTATTACTTACCTCATGAAGAAGAACAAGATCGATACCTACTTTGGCCGTGGTTCTTTTGTAAACAAGAACAAGATTAAAGTTACAGATGCGGAAGGGAAAGAGCAGGAGATTGAAACAGACAAGACAATTATCGCAACGGGTTCAAAACCTACATCACTGCCATTCCTGCCAATCGATAAGAAGCGCATTATTACCTCTACAGAGGCTTTAACACTCACAGAAGTACCAAAGAACCTGATCATCATTGGTGGTGGGGTAATTGGCCTGGAGCTTGGTTCGGTGTATGCCCGCCTGGGTGCTAAAGTGCAGGTGGTGGAGTACATGGATTCTATTATTCCTACCATGGACCGTGCATTGGGCAAAGAGCTGCAGCGTATCCTGAAAAAGACGCTTGGCTTTGGGTTCTTCTTCAACCACAAAGTAACAGGTGCTACCAATGAAGGCGAAACTGTGAAAGTAACGGCTGATAACCCGAAAGGTGAAGCGGTTACATTTGAGGGTGATTACGTGCTGGTATCTGTTGGCCGGAAGCCGTACACTGAAGGGCTTGGCCTGGAGAATGCTGGTGTGCAGATGGGCGAGCGCGGTATGATTGCCGTTAACGACCACCTCGAAACAAACGTGCCGGGCATTTATGCCATTGGTGACGTGGTGCGTGGTGCTATGCTGGCGCACAAAGCCGAAGAAGAAGGTGTGCTGGTGGCAGAGCAGATTGTAGGGCAGAAGCCGCACATCAACTACAACCTGATTCCGGGTGTAGTATATACCTGGCCGGAAGTGGCTGGTGTAGGCTTTACCGAAGAGCAACTAAAGGAGCAGGGACGCGCTTACAAGTCAGGTTCGTTCCCGTTCAAGGCCTCTGGCCGTGCAAAAGCCTCCGGTGACACAGATGGTTTTGTGAAGGTGCTGGCGGATAAGGAAACAGACGAGATCCTGGGCGTGCACATGATAGGCCCGCGTATCGCTGACCTTATTGCCGAAGCAGTAACAGCCATGGAATTCCGCGCGTCTGCGGAGGATGTAGCCCGTATGAGCCACGCACATCCTACTTATGCCGAGGCCATGAAGGAAGCCTGTTTAGCCGCGACAGAGAACCGCGCCATCCATATCTAAGCAAAAAAACTTTTAAATGAAGTACATAAAGGCAGCGCCACCCCCATTGTGGGGGTGGCGCTGTTGTATTTTAATATTTTCACAGCTTATAGGCTCACAGCCTTCGCCTGTTTATTAGAGGCGGTATCTGCTGCTGCTATAATACAGCCTCATCTCTTTATATCACAAAAAATGTTTCAGGAAATGTTGGAATAACCAAAACCATTTTTACCTTTGTAGTGTACTATGTAACTAATACACTAATTAGGTAAAACTATGATAGCCTTAAAAGACATTCACTTCCGGTATAAGAAGGACAAACCGCTCTTCGAAAACCTGAACCTGACCCTGGAGCCGGGCTTTATCTATGGGCTGCTGGGCAAGAACGGCGCCGGTAAGTCATCGCTGCTGAAGCACATCTCCGGCTTGCTGTACCCGGACAGTGGCCAGTGCACTTTTTTTGGCTTTGATGCCCCGGAGCGCCGTCCTGCCATGCTCGAAGACATCTATATGATTCCGGAGGAGTTTAACCTACCGCCTATCAGCCTGCGCAACTATGTGAGAACAAACGGTGTGTTCTACTCTAAATTCAGCTTTAACCAGCTGCAGGCTTACCTGGCAGAGTTTGAACTGGATGAAACCGCCAAACTCTCCACGCTGTCTTACGGGCAGAAAAAGAAGTTCCTGATTGCCTTTGGCCTGGCCACGAACGCGCGCCTCTTAATCCTGGACGAGCCAACCAATGGTCTGGACATCCCCTCTAAAAGCCAGTTCAGAAAGATTATGGCAGCCTCCCTGGACGAAGAAAAAATCAACTTCGTCTCCACACACCAGGTGCGCGACCTCGAGAACCTGATTGACAATGTGGTGGTGCTGGAGAAAGGCAACATCGTCTTCAACCGCAACATGGGCGAAATATCAGAAAAGCTGGCTTTCGAATACAACCTGGCTGGAGTACCTGCCGAGGAAATTCTGTATGCGGAGGATATGCACGGCCGAAAAGCAGGCATTGTGAAAAACATAGCCGGCCACGACGCACGCGTAGACCTGGAGCTGCTGTTTAATGGCATCGTGAAGAACGCTGCCGGTATAAACGAACATTTTGCCAACTACAAGTATGAATACTAAACCAAAAAACCTGCGCTACCAGCTTAAGCAGCTACGCATGAAGGGCAGCTCATTATTGATTGCCTTCGCAGCCTTTAGCTGTGCCTTTCTGGTAGAGACCGAGCAGGTAAACCTGACTTATCCTTTCGAACTTGTTCTGAAGAACTTTACAAACGACCCAATATCCTTTCGGACTTGTTCTGAAAGGCTTATAAACGACCCCATTATCCTAACCATTAGTACAAAATAAAACCATGAATACAGAACTGAACCTGAAACGGCTGGGCTTCTTCTTAAGGAGGCAGCTCTACTTAAACTTCAGCACCATGTGGATTGCCATAGGCGCCATTTTGGGCTTACTGTTAGTCATCTCGGCTCTGGTCGCATATTTTAACGACGAACCGGATGTTGTGCTTAACCTGCGCAACCTGTACCTGGTCGTGTTTATGCTGGGAGGCTACATTTTCACCAGCAAGGTTTTTGATGAGATGCACGCCCCGCAGAAAAGCTATATGTTTCTGACGCTGCCCGTGTCGGCGGCAGAGAAACTGCTGGCTGCCTGGTTTATCAGTTCTCCGGTGTATGTGGTGGTGGCGTCACTTATCATGTTGTTGCTCTCCTTCATTAACTCGCTCCTGGCCGGAAACGTGCAGGCTTTGCCTTATTTATTTGATAATACTTTCCTCAACTGTGTAGGCGTGTATATGGTCACACAAGCTGCCTTTTTCTTAGGGGCAACTACTTTCCGGGGCAACAACTTCCTTAAAACAGTGCTGGCGCTGATTGTAGTGGTGCTGCTGATAGCTGCTTATACCGGACTGTTAGGATATGCTTTGTTCGGCAATTCAGGAATGCGTTTTGAGGAAGGGAAAGCAACTGAGTTTGAGAATACAGCAGAATTCATTACAGGCACTGTAATACCGTTCCTGTTCTGGTTTGTACTTGCTCCGTTCCTGTTGTTGGTTTCTTTTTTTAAATTAAAAGAAAGGCAGGTGTAAGATGGAATTTAAAGAGAATCAAGCCATATATCTACAGATAGCGAACCGCTTTTTCGACAACATACTTCAGAAGAAGTGGGACAGCGGCGACAAGATACCCTCTATCCGCGACATGGCCGTGGAGTTTGAGGTGAACCCGAACACAACGATGCGAACATTCAATTACCTGCAGGATAAAGGGATTATTTACAACAAGCGAGGCATTGGTTACTTTTTAGCCGATGACGGTTTTGAAAAAACCATTGCCCTGAAGAAGGAGCAGTTTTTAGAGGAAGACCTGCCGGTTTTTCTCAAGAACATGCAACTGCTGGGGTTGTCGCTCGATGACCTGAAAGGGTACGCCGCCAGGTATACCGGCGCAAGTATTAATTAGTAGCTATTATCATCTTAAAAGACATGATATGAAAACGAGTAATAAATTATTGTTGGGGATGATTGCCGTAGTACTCTTGTGCGTCACAGTTGTTCTGGGCGCGGCAAAATATTACGGTTTAGATGCTTCGGTTGTAACGACAGATCCTCGTGAGGCGCCTTAACCTCCTTTTGTACCCGAACCTCTAACTCCTCCTGCAGCATAATAAGCAACAGTACCGACGCCCGTTAGCCTGTAAAATGCTATGGGCGTCTTTTTTTATCTGCTCAGGCAACCTTTGCTACCCGCGCTGCATCTTTTAGTTGTAACAGGTTTCAGGCAGCCCCTGCTGGTGCGGTAAAGTAACTGTGAGACCTGACGATTGTTCCCGCTGAATGTAGAACCTTTAACATAAACTATGATGAAAAAAGCACAGGTATTATTTGCATTGCTGTTGTTACCGTTGCTGTCGTTTGGGCAAACAAAAGTGGATGCTTCGGAGATAATTCAAAAACTAAACCGGGGAGAGGCTGTGTCTTACAGGAATGCCGAAATAACAGGTGACCTGAACATGACGAAGCTGCAAAACATGAAGTTGAAAAATGGGAAGAACGGGGACACTAAGGAGTACATTAGCACCGTCACCAGCCCTGTCACCTTTGTGAACTGCATCTTCAGGGGTGATGTGCTGGCCTACTATAATCCGGATAACAACATGTCCGGCGTTATGAACAACTCGAATGAGGTTTACAATACCAATTTTGAGCGGGATGTGCTTTTTGAGAATTGCAAATTTGAGCAGGAAAGTGCCTTTAAATATTCCGAATTCAAAGGTGCAGCCTCTTTTGTGGGCAGCCGTTTCTCAGATGAAGCGCTCTTCAAATACACCAAGTTTTCAAGGAATACGAATTTCAGCAATGTCCGTTTTGAGGAGGATGCCAACTTCAAGTATGTGGATTTCCCAAAAGGAATCAGCTTTGCAGGAGCTACTTTTGAGGAAGAGGCAAACTTTAAATACGCTAAATTCCAGGAAGGCGTAAACTTTCAAAAGGCTCGTTTCGATGGCACCGCGAACTTCAAGTATGCCAAAATATCTGACGCCTTCAACATCAAAGGAGCTGATTTCCGCGGCGGAGACGACTTTAAATACACTAAACTGAATAACAGGTCTGTCTCGCTGGCTACCCTGCAAAGCATGAACAGATAAGGCTATCAAACTGAATCAGCGCCACCCACCGGGGTGGCGTTGTCTGTTATCAAAGCTATCATGGTGCCGAGCCCTTCGCTTAAGCTAACCTCTTTAACAGGCGGCAGTGCCAGCCACTCCTCCCGTACCTGGTTGATGAATGGTGTATCCATTACAGGACTTTCTGCGCATTTGTTTGCGGCGAGTACTGCTGCAATGGCTGTTTTCAGCACATTCGCTTTTACGCGTAGCGTGTGCTTTGCATAACGGGCAGGATGCAGGTGCACATACCGGCCTTCCACTACACCCCAGCGCATCACCCAGTCTGTGCCATCAGAAAGCGGGATAAGCCTGTAAGCAGTACCCGCAGTGGTTAAGTAGTTTTGATAAGCTACAGGCTGCAGCAGGTGGTACTCCTGCAAATACTGCAGCACCTCCTTTGAAATTTGCAACGGTGACAGCGGCCCAATGTACAAGTCTAACTGTGAACCACCGATAGTTCGTAAGGCTGCTTTCACGTCAGCTTCCGGAGTAGCAGTACTGTTTGCTACAAAGGCTTTGATATAGCTCAAGTGGTGCTTAAGCGGGTGAAACAGGATAGGGGCTGGGAGTTGTGCTGAGTGCATAGGCACCTTTCTGTACCGCTGCTGCTTGCCTCTGGTTTACGAAACTTAATTAAAATTTATCCTGCTCAGGCAACCCTTCTTGGCCTTTTGATATCATGCTCTTATAGAAACCCTTAGCTGCTTTACCTTCCAGCAAATAACTGTGTTTGCTCACTCCAGATTATTGTGCGCAGGCTAATGCATCTTGGCAAACACGTGTTCGTCGAGGTTACTATACTGTAGGTCGATATAAATACCTTGTAAGTCTAAATGAAACAATAAAAAATATAAGATTCGGTACCTTGTATAACAAACTACCCTTAATTATTTGGTTGTGGTCTAGAATGTATGATGGTTTCGGTAATAGAATATTAGCTTCATAGCGTTATAGTGATTCTGCTCTTTTTTAGAGAAGCAGGCTGTTTTTCTGACCAATCTTCTGTTCCTT
>NZ_BAAGXV010000058.1:0-17483 GCF_054779655.1 Pontibacter brevis | reverse complement strand
GGCCTCATCAGGCCCTCAACTTCAGAGCTCCGGTTGATTTATTGGAAGAAATTGTAAATTGAAAAGTCAACTTTCAAATGGCTCAAAATACGGGGGAGCTTACAAGCTTACACTTGCTGCTAACCCTTGGCTTGTATTATTAGGTTTGGTGGTAACCATCATTGGTACCGTGTCTAGTTTTGTCTTTTACTATAAGGGTAAGAGAAAAAAGAGCCTGTCATATATGGTGAACACATTCAACTTAGTTACAGACACGCTCAATAAGGTTAAAGGTATTAGTGTTACTTATGATGGTAAGCTTGTCACTAATTTGTCAGTGACTAAGTTCATCATCTGGAATAGTGGTACTGAGACTATCAATGGTGATGATGTTCCTAAGAAGAACAGGTTAAGAATAGATGCTCTTGATGGTGTTGAGATTTTAGACCATAAGGTGTTACATATAGGTAATGACTCTAATGATATAACCTTAAAACCTGCTGAGTTAGTTGATTATGATGATGGTACTAAGTCTATAGATATTAATTTTGAATATATTGACCCTTATGAAGATGTTGTAATTCAGTTGTATCACACTGGTACACTCTCTAACCAGTTAACTCTTAATGGTAAAGTCAAAGGTATCACAAGAGGGTTCACTCAAATCTATGAATATGGTGATAGGGGTATGTTGGGGCCAATGCCTAACGTTGTACTTGCTCCTAAGTTTTCAGACAGAATAACTTATGCAATTGTTGGTGTTTTGCCTTCTCTCCTTGGTGGGTATCTCGTATTTAAGTTCAGTAGCTTTGGTCAACCAGAATTAGTGAACTTTTCAATTTTGGCACTCTTTATTTTCTTAACAACTACCGTTTATGGTATTTATTATCTCAGGATGGCAATAAAAAGAGTACCTAAGGGTTTCAGATTGATGTTTAAGGATAATTAGTGACACTTTAAAACTAAAAGAGGTAGCTTATTAGTGCTTGTAAAACTCTTACTTAAAATGTAATAGTCAGTATGTAGGCTGACATTCTCTGGCATTTAATAGTAGCTTACCTGACAATCTCCACCTAACATTTTTCTTTCGTAATCCCCTCTCACTAAGCTATGGAGGGGTTGCAAAAGAAAAATAAACTGCAAGCTTTATGTTATCAAGATTAGCAGTAGTGTAAGGTCAAGTAGTGGCAATTACAAATCATGCCTCTCTTTTCATTACGACCTTGACCTATTTAAGCTGTATTAGCTCTACACAGAGTCAGTACAACATAGCTACTTGATGGGCTGTCTTCCTTGGAAGGCAACAAAAGAGGCTACCTTATTCGGGTAGCCTTTCTTGTAACTTTCATAAAGGCGAGCTTGCAACTAAGGCACCTGTTTCTTTCGTTGAAAGTAAGATAAAATAAGGTAACACATGAAGTTATTAATATCAATCATATACTCATAACCCCAAAGGCATTGGTCATAACCTCAAGCTTACGTTTCTTGCTTACCTTGATGTACTTCACAAGGCTTGTGTAAGAAGTGTGTGCAGTAAACTGCTGTATTTCGCTTATCTGGTAATTCTCAGCAAGAACACTGATAAAGGTGCGTCTGCATAACGAGGGTTTGAACAGCTTATACTTAGGTACCACCTCAACATTCGTCTTTTTATCAGCTTTTTCAATGATGCGGTTAACAGGTTCGTGATAAGGGTAAGCCTTATCACCCTCATCTGTCAGCAGGTAGAATTTCTTAGCCAGTTCTTTCAGAGAACGGTTATAGCAATCTCTGTTACCCAAGTTAAAGAGTCTCTTGTTCTTGTCAGTCAGGTCAGGGTTGTGTCTGTGAATTATCTCTACTACAAGCGAATGCATCGGTATAGTAACCTTCTTCTTTGTCTTCTTTGTGTAGATGGTTATTTCTTTGTTCTCGAAATCGCAGTTACTAACAGTGAGCCTTGAGAAGTCTGAGAACCTTAATCCACCTGTAAGGCAGTTAGCAACGAATGCGTCCCTATTCTTATTCTGCTTCTTATGCTTGAAGTCGAATTTAGAGAAAGCTGCTAGCTCTTCAAGAGTCAAGGCAAAGTCAGTCAAGTTCTCATAGGTTGAGACCCTTAGAGAGAGCCTAATAAGCTGAAACATATCAGAGCTTAGTTTCTTCTCTAAGAACAAGTACTTACAAAAGTTTTTAAATGTAGCTACAGTAAATGCGTAAGAGGCTTTACTAAGCTTGAGCTTGCTTGAGAGGTGGTGATTAAGCTTGCTCAGGAACACTACGTTGATATCTTCAACAGACGTATACTTGTTAGCCTCTAAAAAGCCTTCTAAACGCTTCCTAAATACAGAGCTATACTGTTGAAGGCTACGGCCTGAAATATTGTCTACGTTTTGCTTATAGGTTATATAGCTATCTAAATTGAGGTCAAACTCTAAGCT
The DNA here is from genome assembly GCF_054779655.1 of Pontibacter brevis. Taxonomy (NCBI): domain Bacteria; kingdom Pseudomonadati; phylum Bacteroidota; class Cytophagia; order Cytophagales; family Hymenobacteraceae; genus Pontibacter; species Pontibacter brevis. Next base: position 15,084 of record NZ_BAAGXV010000058.1, on the reverse strand, counting down.
CTTGTCTGTCTCATTGCTTTTAGAGTTAATAAACTCCCTTTCATAGAGCCTACTTACTACACTGACAGTAGCTCTCTTCTTCTCAAAGCTCTCAAGTCTGTGAACAGTTTGAACAAACCAGTTATAATACTGCTGCAAGGCCTTAGTCTGGTGCTTGTCAGGCTTCATCTTAAGTGTGTAGACTAACCCATTCTCGAGGTCAACTAATTCAGGTTGTTCACATGTAATAGCAGGCTTAATAGCGAATAGCTTTCTTTCGCCTGCATAGGTGTAAGAGATGTAGACTCTCTTGCTTTTCAGAATGATTTTGACTCCCATGTTTAGTTAATTAAGTTGTGGAACGCTTAACTAAAATGAGACACTCTTAACAGAACCCTTACTCAGAAGATAGGCAGCTATCGTAAAAGAACGGGTGTTTTAACTTTTGCTTCACTAAATTTCATGAAGCCCATTCTTAATGTTACTTCCAGCTTGGTCGCAATTTGGTCGCAATTTGGTCGCAAATCTCTCTCTTTTTGGTCGCAACTTCCGTCAGTTACCATTCAGTAACTGACTAATTACCAATTAAATAAGAGAATCATTTTTCATCGACTGCAAATATACCTTTTGTACACAACAACAAAGATTTAACAGCACAAAACTTAGTGAAGCGAAGCAAAACGTCTTTCTTTTTGTAGTAGCTGCCTATCTTTGTGGTATACGCTATCCCTTAAAATGTACCGACCCATGGAAAAAACAATCAGGCAGGTTTTAGACAGAATAACAGGGTTGCCACTTACTAAAACCACCCGTAATGAGTTGGTGCAGTATTTCCACTTCGGCAGCACGCACTACACAACACCACAAGGCCTGGTGCTGGACATAGGAGAACTCACGCTGGCTGTAGATTGCCCCTGGCAACTGCAGCAGCCGGATGGTACTGCTATCAAACACAACGAGGTTTTTATGCGCAAGCGCGAAGCCGGCTTGCCCTCCCCTAAGTTTGACTGGAAAATACCGGGTGCCAACCTGCGCGACCAGCGCCTGATGGAGCTTGTGAAAGAAAACAAAAACCTTGTAGTGGAGCGGGTGGAGCTAACGGGGAACTTCGGGCTGACGCTGTATTTTTCTGACAGCGCCACGCTTACAGTCTCTCCTGGCTTAGAAAAACCGGCAGCGGAATACTGGCAGCTGTTCAGCAACACCGGCGATGGCTTGAAAGCAGGGGCTGGCAAAGACGGTTATTTGCTATAGCCTTCAGCTGCCTTTTTGCGGTCAGTAGGATATCGCCTGTCCTGGCAACTTTTCCTGTGGCGGCATAGTATGGTTCTACAAAGCAGCTGCCTTGAACCTACGCCTTCAACTTTTCGAACTGGAAGACCAGCAGTGGTTTCCGCACACCATCCGGCAGGGGATGCTGGACTTCCTTCGTTTCATGATTTCTAAGCTGGGTGCCTATAAACCCGCCTTACCCTTGCTACAGGAGTTATTGGAACGCACCGGCGAACGCCACATGACAGACCTGTGTTCTGGTGCCGGAGGCGGTATAGAAGGTGTGCAGCAGGCGCTCAGCCAGCGCATGGGCACTACCATCCGCATCACCTTTACCGATCTTTACCCTAATATAGAGGCATACAGATACCTGCAGCAAAAATCGGGAGGTGCGCTTGATTTTATACCAACACCTGTTGACGCTACCGCCGTGCCGGAGAATATTACCGGAGTGCGTACCATTTTCTCGTCTTTCCATCACTTTCCGCCTCCTGTTGCGCGGGCAATATTGCAGGATGCGGCTGAAAGCAAATCTGCTATCGGTATTTTTGAAGGAGCCAGTAAAAGCTGGTTTGAGTTGCTGTTGCTGTGGCTGTTTTTTCCGGCAGTCATCCTTACCGTGACTCCCTTTATCCGGCCGTTCAAACTCAGCAGGCTCTTCTTTACGTATATCATTCCGCTCATTCCGCTGGGTATTATCTGGGACGGCACCGTGTCGCTTTTCCGGATATACACACCACGCATGCTACAGCACATGACAAAGGAGATACCCACTCCCGGTTACACCTGGCGCACCGGCAAGGCCGGCACCCGCCCCGGCAAGCACGTGATATACCTTATTGGCTATCCAAAGATATAATTTTAGAATGTACGGCTTGTTTTTGTATATTGTGTATTAACTAGTTACACGCGGATATACAGGCTTTAACCTCTATTACCATGTCAGGCACGCTCAACCACCACAGCATCCATGCAAACGGCTTAGCCAGAAGCTACCGCAGTGCCTTCACGTTGATGCGCGTTCCTTTTTCTATCTACCTGATGCCCATTTTCTGGTTTGCGTTGAGTACGGTTATGCAGTATGATGTGTGGCGGGCAATAGCTGTGTTCCTTGTCCTGCACCTGTTGGTGTACCCGGCAAGCAACGGCTACAACTCTTACTATGACCGTGATGAGGGCAGTATCGGGGGGTTGAAGCACCCGCCAAAAGTAACGCAGCAACTGATGCACCTCGTACTGCTGTTTGACGTATTGGCTGTTATTTTCAGCTTTATGTTGTCGCCGCTTTTTGGCATACTCGTAATCCCCTACCTGCTTATTTCCAAAGCATACAGTTACGAAGGTATCCGCCTGAAGAAATACCCATTCCTCAGCACGCTTATCGTCACTTTTTTCCAGGGGGCTTTTACGTACCTGATGGTGCAGATAGGAGTTGGATTCACCCTTTCAGAGGTGCTGCTGCCTTCCAACGTGTGGTTTGCCCTCGTCAGCACGCTTCTACTTTGTGGCTCCTATCCTCTCAGCCAGATTTATCAGCACGAGGAAGACAGCCACCGAGGAGACCGCACCCTGAGCTTAGTTCTGGGTGTGAAAGGCACCTATCTCTTCGCAGCCATTAGCCTTAGCCTTGGCACCGCACTGCTGCTCTATCTTTATTTGACAACGAGTCAGGCAAAGAACATCTTTATCTTCCTGTTCTTTACCGCGCCCATCCTCTACTTCTTTACAGGCTGGATGCGAAAGGCGAAGCACGACCTGCAGGTAGTAAATTATGAAAACACCATGCAAATGAACAAGCTGTCGTCTCTCTGCATCAGCCTGGCTTTTATCTGTATCATTGTGGTAAGGTTGTACCTGTAGCACAGGCATAACTTAAGCCTGCGGCATCGTATACAGGTAAAACCACCTTGTACTTATGAAGTTCCTCTACGCTGTACTTGCTGGCTTAGCTGCCACGGCCGCCATGACGGCCTTTCTGTACCTGCTTTCCTACGCCACCCACCGGGTTATGAAGGTGACGAAGATATTGGGTACAATGCTGCTGTTTCGGACACAGCCGGACGGGAGCCTTTCAGATGCAGGAAGCACCAGAGTAGTTGGCAACCTTGCGCATTACGCCGCAGGGATTTTCTTTGCCCTGATGTACCTCGCAACATGGAATTCCGGTGTGGGTTTGCTCACTGCCTCCTGGGGACTGTTCCTGGGCTTGGGGCACGGCATTATCGCGATGGTGGTCTGGTATTTCTTTTTCATGGTACACCCAAAACCGCCACTGCTGAAGCTAAAGACTTACCTGGTTACCCTGATTTTTGCCCATGTCATTTTCGGCTTCGTCGTTACTTATACTTTTCACCAGCTCACGCTACCAGCATACAGCTTTTGGCAATAGGAAGCGAGGGGGTTGTTCACACTTTGTACTTAAAGCAAGCAGCCCGCTTACCTTTCGGCAAGCGGGCTGCTTTGTAACTTATAAGTTGTGCTAAGCGAAGACTTAGCCGTTCATCGAGATCAGGAACTCTTCGTTGCTCTTGGTACCTACCATTTTGTCTTTCAGGAACTCCATTGCTTCAATAGAATTCATGTCTGACATAAACTTACGCAGGATCCAGATACGGTTCAGTTCGTCCTTATCCATGAGCAGGTCTTCGCGGCGAGTACCAGAAGCAGGCACATCGATAGCCGGATACGTACGTCTGTTCGCCAGCTTGCGATCCAGTTGAAGCTCCATGTTACCGGTACCTTTAAATTCTTCAAAGATAACTTCGTCCATTTTAGAACCTGTGTCGATCAAGGCAGTGGCGATGATGGTTAGTGAACCTCCGTTCTCCACGTTACGGGCAGCACCGAAGAAGCGCTTCGGCTTGTGCAGTGCGTTGGCATCCACACCACCTGATAGGATTTTACCAGATGAAGGAACAACTGTGTTGTAGGCACGGGCAAGGCGGGTAATGGAATCCAGCAGGATAACCACATCATGGCCGCACTCAACCATGCGCTTGGCTTTGTCCAGCACAATGCTCGATACTTTCACGTGGCGCTCAGCTGTTTCGTCGAAAGTAGAGGCAATTACCTCTGCGTTCACGCTGCGTGCCATGTCTGTTACTTCTTCCGGACGCTCGTCGATCAGCAGGATCATCAGGTATACTTCCGGGTGGTTTTCAGAGATAGCGTTGGCAATCTCCTTCAGCAATACTGTTTTACCAGTTTTTGGCTGTGCCACAATCATACCGCGCTGGCCTTTACCGATAGGGGCAAACAGGTCAAGTACACGGGTTGAAATCTGGCTTGGTCTTGTGGTCAGTTTCAGGCGCTCCTCCGGGAAGAGTGGCGTCAGGTGCTGGAACGGGATACGGTCACGGATTTCTTCTGTGGTGCGGCCGTTTACCGTCTCCACCTTCAGCAGGGCAAAATACTTCTCTCCTTCTTTCGGAGGGCGGATCTGGCCTTTTACAGTATCTCCTGTTTTGAGCCCAAAAAGTTTGATCTGTGATGGTGATACGTAAATATCATCCGGAGAGGCAAGGTAGTTATAATGCGTAGAGCGCAGGAAACCATACCCATCCTGCATCAGCTCCAACACCCCCTCGTTTAGGATGATACCATCAAATTCTTTGAAGTTGTTGCTATTTGCCGCCTGCTGTTGCGTGTTACGGCGCTGGTTAGAGTCATTTCTGTCGTTGTTGCCCCTGTTATCGTTGCGGGAATCTCTGTCATTCCTGTCGCTGCGGCTGTCATTTCCACGGCTATCGTTACGGGACTCTCTATCGTTGCGCTCACTGCGACTGTCATTGCCGCGGTTATCTCTGTCGTTGCGGCTATCTCTGCTATCGCTGTTACCTCTGTCCTTGCTATCGTCACGGTGCACGCGCTCACGGTGGTTTTGAGAACCATGGTCTTTAGCTGGAGCCGGCGTAGGCACTGCAGCAGTGGCAGTAGCACTTTCATTACGAGCGGTAGCCTGCTCACGTGGGCGTCTTTCTCTTTTTGCAGGGGCAGGTTTTGCAGGGGCAGGGGCAGGCGCTGGTGTTGGCGCTACTTCTTCTGTAGCAATTGCACTTTCAGGTGCTTCAACCCTGCTTGCCGAGGTAACTCCGGCTGAGGACTTGTACTTCTTTGGTAATTTTTCAGGAGGGGTAACGGCTTGCTGATCAAGTATCTTATACACAAGGTCTTGCTTACTTAGCTTCTTAAAGTTCTTAACACCTAAGTCCTCAGCAATTTCCTTGAGTTCTGAAAGAAGTCTATCTTTCAATTCATCAATATTATACATAAATAATGGTATGGTAGTTTATTAACCTGCCAGATCGCAATTGAGCGAACGCAGCGAGAATTCTGTTATCAACAATCAGGAAAAATAGAATAGGTTGCGAAAGAGTCAGAGAGGCACAGGGAAGGGCCTTTCAGTAATTGTAACGCAATGTTATTGCAATGCCTTATAATTAACAAATATTACGGAGTATTTAATAAAAAAAGTTTCAGTTTTTTGCGAAAAGATTTCGCAAATGCCTCTATCTCCTCAAAAAAGTATATTTTTGTGGAGATACATAACACCCAACTATGCTACAGTTAACAGTTTTAAGAGAACAGACAGCCCAGGTAATTGAGGGTCTGAACAAAAAAAACTACAAAAATGCGGCCGAAGAAGTGAATACTCTTCTGGACCTTGACCAGCAGCGCCGCCAGGTACAAAGCGAGCACGACGAGCTTCAAAGCAGAGCTAATTCCATCTCCAAAGAGATTGGTGTACTGATGAAGAACGGGGAACGCGAGAAAGCTGCAACCTACAAGTCCGAAACTACCGAACTGAAGCAGAAAACGAAATCCTTGGCAGAACAGCTGACAGCTATAGAGGAGCAAATACAGCAGGCTTTATACAAATTGCCAAACCTGCCGCACGAGAGCGTGCCTGCAGGTAGAACAGCAGAAGACAATGAAGTAGTTCTCCAGCACGGTGAAATTCCGCAATTGTTTGAAGGCGCGCTACCGCACTGGGAACTGATCCAGAAGTATGACATCATTGACTTTGAGCTTGGAAATAAAATATCCGGGGCAGGTTTTCCTGTGTATAAAAAGCAGGGAGCACGCTTGCAGCGCGCGCTCATTAACTTCTTTTTAGATGAAGCCATTAACGCAGGCTATATGGAGGTGCAACCACCCATCCTGGTGAACGAAGCATCAGGCTATGGCACCGGTCAGCTCCCGGACAAGGACGGCCAGATGTACCATGCCACTGCTGATAACCTGTACCTGATCCCGACGGCAGAAGTACCCATCACCAACATTTACCGTGATGTGATTGTGCCAGCGGAGCAGCTGCCAATTAAAAATGCCGGCCATACGCCTTGCTTCCGCCGTGAAGCTGGCTCTTGGGGTGCTGACGTGCGTGGGCTGAACCGCCTGCACCAGTTCGACAAGGTGGAAATTGTACAGGTTACGCTGCCTGAAAAGTCTTATGAGGCGTTGGACGAAATGAGCCAGCACATACAGCGCCTGCTGCAAAAACTGGAACTGCCCTACCGCGTGCTGCGCCTGTGCGGCGGCGACATGGGCTTTACCTCTGCCCTCACCTACGACATGGAAGTATATTCCACTGCCCAGGGCCGCTGGCTGGAGGTTAGTTCTGCCTCTAATTTTGAAACGTACCAGGCCAACCGCCTGAAGCTCCGTTACAAAACAGAATCCGGCAAGACACAGTTGCTGCATACGCTGAACGGCAGCGCGCTGGCTCTGCCTCGCATTGTAGCCGCGATACTTGAAAATAACCAAACGCCCGATGGCATCAACATGCCAAAGGTGCTGCATCCTTATTTAGGATTCGAGAAGATTGGCTAACGTGGAGATTTGAAGATGGTGCTCCACAAGCAGAAACAGAACAGCCGCTGAAAGATAAATTCAGCGGCTGTTCTGTTTTCTGTTACTAATGAGATGTATAGCCGTTATGTTTTTTTAACCATAGCCGTCAGGCTAACCGTAAAGTGTGGCACCAGGAGAAGGCTTAAGCTGTCCTGTAGTTGTGGAATAGCACCCCTTTCTATGCTTCTAGACACAGATGCAGAAACAGCGGTGCACAACACCTTCAAACAGTTCAAAGTCGTGTGCCCTGACACGTGCTGCATGTATCGTTTTGCAGGTTTCAGGCTTTACTTCGCAGCCTCCAGCAGAGGCTCATCCTTTTTCTTATTCGCTTTTACCAGAGTTACTACCAGCAGTACCAGCGCCACAGTCATACCTACAGCATAAGAAACGTTGACAGGCAAGCTGAATCCCTCAGGGGCCACCAGAATGTAAGAAGTAGCCACGGCGGTCATAAACACGGCAGGCACCAACGTTACCCAATACAGTTTTCTTTCCTGTATCAGGTAAGCGGTAATCATCCACAATACCACGGTTGCCAGCGTTTGATTTGTCCAGGCAAAGTAACGCCACACGATGCCGAAATCGAATAATGTGAGGCCGTAGCCAGCAAGGAACAAAGGAATACTGATCAGCAACCTGTTTTTGAAAGACTCTTGCTTCAGCTTCGTGAAATCTGCCACTATAAGCCGTGCACTTCTAAAAGCAGTATCACCTGAAGTAATAGGAGCCGCCACTACACCAAGCAGGGCTAAAACGCCGCCAATCTTACCAAGCAAGGAATTCGAAATGATACTCACTACATAAGCAGCATTTCCCTGTTGCTCCACAAGCGTATTGTTTAGCTCCCGAACACCACCGAAAAAGCTCATGCTGATGGCAGCCCAGATCAGGGCGACCACACCTTCTGTTATCATAGCGCCATAAAAAATGCTTCTGCCTTGCTTCTCGTTCGTCATGCAGCGGGCCATCATCGGCGACTGCGAAGAATGGAAACCCGAGATTGCGCCACAGGCAACCGTTACAAAAAGCATCGGAAAAAGCGGGAATTTCTCTGGCGTACTATGCATGTTGGTCAGGTTTGCCATGGTCAGCTCAGGTACAGGCAAGCCTTGCGCAAACATTACAACCATAATACCTACAGCCATAAAAAGCAGCGCTACCCCAAAAACAGGATACAGTTTACCTATTACTTTATCGATTGGCAGTACCGTAGAAAGTACATAATAGGCAAAGATAATCCAGATCCACATGCTTGCACCGCCGCCGATACCGTCTGTCATGCCATCCAGAATTTTAGCGGGTCCCATAATAAACACAGCACCCAACATAATCATGAGGATGATGGTGAACACGCGCATCAGCTGTTTCATACCAACGCCAAGGTAACGGCCAGTGGTTTCTGTTACGCTCTCACCATTGTGCCGAAGCGAAAGCATGCCCGAGAAGTAATCGTGCACACCGCCCGCAAAAACAGAGCCCAGCACAATCCAAAGAAAAGCTGATGGCCCCCACATGGCACCTGCCACCGCTCCAAAGATAGGCCCTAGCCCAGCGATGTTCAGAAACTGGATGAGGAAGATTTTCCACTGCGGCATGGGTACATAATCAACGCCATCGGCCATGGTAATGGCCGGTGTTTTCTGTTCCGGATTTACCCCAAAGATCTTTTCGATAAACTTAGAGTAAACTAAATAACCCAAGAGAAGGGCAACTATAGAAAGAAAAAAAGAAACCATGATTGCAGTGTATGTGATACGCTAATGTTTACGCAAATAGAGCAAGAGGCGTAGGTGCGTAAATTGCACAAGTAAGTGCACAATCAAAGCAACAAATCTCCAGATTAGCCTCCAAACTGCTCCTGATACTGCTGATAGTAGTTTTTTAGTTTATACTTCTTCAGCGCGTTTTTGGCTTCTTCCAGTTTCTGCTCTGTTAGCTCCTGCGCCTGCAACAGTGGCAGCAACTGCACTTGCTCATCGGTGTTTTCCTCCAACCGCGCATACACCTCCTGAAACACCGGGGTCAGCGAAAGCTTATTCTTTAGCACACTGACATAATTTACGGCTACCAGCTTTTCCAGCGCCTGTTCTACTTCCTTCAGTGTGACCACAGTGCCCTCTATGGCATCGGCCATGAGCAGTACATCCTGCAGGGTGGCTCCTCCCTCTCCGCCCGTAGCCAGTAGCAGGGCCTCAAGGAACTGCGCATCAGCCTCATCCCAGGCTAAGTTATACTTCGGCATATTCAAACTTCCTCATTTTCAAACTTTAAATTTCCGAACGGAATATCGCGCATGCATTTAAAATGGCCTTGGGGGCACTTGCTATAGCCAATTTTAGAGCAGGGGCGGCAGCTGAGGCCATGCACCTCCAGCACTTTATACTTCGTCCGGAAAGGGTACATGCCAAACTCCGGTATGGTATTGCCCCACACGCTGATAATGTCTTTCTGAAAAGCAGCCGCAATATGCATCAGGCCGGTATCATGGCTGACTACCTTCTCCGCCTGGCGCACCAGCGAGGCAGAGCCGTTCAGGTTATACCTGCCACAGGCGTTGTATATCTTTGTGCGCTGTTCGTTGCCAGTTGTCCGGGTTTGGAAAAAGCTTGCTATTTCATCGCCGGTAGCGGCATCTTCTTTTCCACCTAAGAGAATCACGGGTTGCAGCAGGTGCTCGCACAGCTCAATGATGCGCTCGGTGGGCAGGCGCTTAGTGTAATGCTGTGCCCCAATGGCAAAGGCTACGTAACCTTCCCGAAAGGGAACTGGCAGCGTTTGCAGGTCTACCTCGTCTTTGGCAGGTATAAAGTAGTCAAGCCCTTTACCATCGTCTTTCACACCAAGTGCAGCGGCGGCATCTAAATAACGCTGCACAATGTGCACATCCGGCAGGCGGTTGAGCTTGAAATTGACCATGAGCCATTTTTCATAGTTCAGCTTTTTGAAGCTTCTTCCTGGCTTGCCCAATCGGGCCCGGATAACACGCGTGCGCAGGTTGTTGTGCAAATCAACTACATAGTCGAAGTTCTCCGCCTTCAGCTGTTGCACCAGTTCTTTGAGGCTGCCGCTCAGCACATGGGTTTTGTCCACATAAGGGTTGTGCTCCAGTATATTTTTGAACGCCTGCTTGGTAGTATAATGCACCTCCGCCCCAGACACCTGCTGCTTAATGCAGCGCACCACGGGTGTCGTCAGCACAATGTCACCTATGGAGGAAAAACGTAAAATCAGGATTTTAGGCATTCTTTACTTTATCTTCTCCTTCCGCTCTTTGAAGTACTTTTCTACCTCCTCCACAGATTTAGCATTGAAGGTCATTTCTTTTGTAAGACCTCCTTTTCTGCCAACAAGCACACCGTACTTCATATCGTCGTAGCCGTTGACATGGTGGGCGTCCGGATTTATGCTCAGCATCACACCCTTTTCCAGCGCATACTGCACCCAACGCCAGTCTATGTCCAGGCGCCATGGGTTAGAATTTATCTCGATAATGACATTGTTAGCAGCACAGGCATCGATGACCATTTTGTGGTTGATGGGGTATCCTTCGCGGCGCAGCAACAGGCGCCCTGTCGGGTGGCCCAGTATGGTTGTGTAAGGGTTTTCGATGGCAGTAATAAGGCGCGCGGTGGCTTTCTTCTCGTCCATGTTCAGGCTGCTGTGGATGGAGGCGACAATAAAGTCAAATGTCTTCAGGATGTCTTCGTCATAATCCAGCGAGCCATCTCCCAGTATGTCAGATTCTATTCCCTTGAAGATTTTGAACGGTGCCAGCTTTTTGTTCAGCTCGTCTATTTCCTTTTGCTGCCGCAGCACGTCTCCCTCACGAAGGCCTCCGGCATAAGAAGCTGTTTTGGAGTGGTCGCAAATCCCCAGGTACCCGTAGCCCATGTCGCGGCAGTGGGTGGCCATTTGCTCCAGGGTATGGGCGCCATCAGAGTAGGTGCTGTGGTTGTGCAGGCTTCCTTTCAGGTCTGACAGTTCCAGCAGCTTTGGAAGCTTGTTTTCCATAGCCAGCTGCAACTCATTTGTGCCTTCACGCAATTCAGGCAACACATACGCCATTCCCGCCGCAGCATAAATATCCTCCTCTGTTGCGTGCTTCTCCTGCCGTATAACCGCCATCATACACTTGCCCGCTGCAAAGACCTGTGTCAGGTGGGCTGCAGATGCGGAACGTGTCAGCAGCTCGTTGGCAAAGCAAGCTTGTGGCGCAAGATATATTTCAGTGCTCAGGCCGCTCACCGTGTGCTTTCCGCGCCATGCCAGCGGTCCGGAGGCTTTCTCATCCTGTTCCAGCACTTGTAATTTGTTGAGCGTATCAGCAGCATTGGCAGGGGCATCGGTTGCCAGCACCAGCTGCAGCTGCTCTACAATCTCCATGCGCCGGCGCACATCACCAGCCAGGCTCACCTGCGTCCCTGGAAAGGCTTCTTGTACTCTTTGCAGCAATTCTTCTGCAGCAGACTCGGCTTCGGCATAAAGCAATTTGCCACGGTTCTGCTGCGTAAAGAGCAGCGCCTGTTTGATGTTTTCCTGTGTTTTGGCGCCAAAGCCTTTCAGCTTGCTTACTTTATCCTGCTCGCATGCCTCCAACAGCTCTTCCACCGTTTCGGCTCCAAGCTCTTTCCAGAGGTTGCGCACTTTCTTTGGGCCAATGCCTTTTATGCGCAGCATCTCCACCACGCCGGGCGGTGTGGCCGCCAGCATCTGGTCCAGCTCCTCAAAGGAACCTGTGGTGTTTATTTCTACAATTTTGGCGGCAATGCCCTTGCCTACCCCGCTTATCTCTTCCAGCTGCGCCTGGCTCATGCCTGCCAGTGGCGCCTCTACCAACCCCAGTGCCCCCACCGCATTCACGTAGGAGCGTATCTTAAATGGGTTTTCTTCGTGTAGTTCCAGCAATTCAGCTGAAAGCTTGAACAGTTTTATGATATTTTTATTTTCCAAGGCTCTGTTTCGTATACTTACAAAGATAGAAAATGCCGTTGAACCTTGCCTGTCACATGACTTATATTCACCTGCTGCCCTTACACTTTTGGCCTGGGCTAGCGCTTACGGGCTAAACGGCCATGGCACACAGTGTTTTAAATTAGGAGGCTTCTATATAAAAGAAGAAATGCCTAACTTAGCCCTATAAACGTTTTTCAAAGCATGAAAAAAGCATCTTTGCTCTGCCTGCTGTGCCTTGTGCTGGTAGCCGTTACCTGCAAAAAGAGCGACAAACTGGCAGCAGCGCTGATTGATAAAACCTGGCTGCATTCTTTTGAGGAAGATGCAGGCGACACGCTCGTGTACCGCCCGAACACCTATGATTTTCCCCCGTCGCGTGGCCGCACCGGTTTCACACTGGAATCTGGCGGCGTAATTAAACGCTACGAAATTGCCCCTACCGACGGGCTGGAGGAGAGGCTGGGAGAATGGGAGCAACTGAACAAGCGTAGCGTTCAGATACGGATGAGTCCTGACAGTAACCCGCCACAGCATTACCAGGTGCAGATTATTTCGCTTGAAGATAATGTTCTGAAAATCAGAAGGCAGCCCATACCAGGAAATGACTGATCCCTGACTTACCGCAACAGGAGCCCTTTTGTTTATTAACCGGAAGAACAGTCATAAACCCAAACCTGCTCTTATGTACACCAGGCTACCCCTTAAAATCAGGATTACGATTATAGCAGTGCTGACTGCCCTGTTTATCTTCACATTGGCAGTGACCAATATTGAAAACCTGCTGGGTGGCCTGATTGGAGGTGTTCTCGTGGGTTTGTTAATCTCTGAGTTGGGCATATACCTGCAGCGCCGGGCAGAATAAAAGCGGCCTTCCCTGCTACTTCCATTTCAACAAATTACTTATACAAACAAATGCAACACTGGCTTGTAAAATCAGAACCTGAAAAATATGCCTGGGCCGATTTAGTAAAAGACGGCAAAACGATGTGGGATGGCGTGCGCAACTACCAGGCACGCAACAACATGCAGCAGATGCAGCCCGGCGACTTAGTATTATACTATCACAGTGTATCGGAAAAGGCTGTGGTAGGCATCGCTAAAATAGAAAAAGCCGCTTACCCTGACCCAACCACCGATGATGACAGATGGGTAGTAGTGGATTTAGTGCCTTTCCGGGATTTTAAAGAGCCCGTAACACTGGAACAGATAAAGCAGGACAAGCGCCTGGAAAACATTGCGCTTCTGCGCCAGTCGCGCCTGTCGGTGATGCCACTTACCGGAGAGGAGTTTGATGTACTACTCGCACTGGGAAATTAGAGCAGATCTCTAAAAACTAGTCCGCCATAACAACGAACAGCAGCTAAATTCAGTACAATGAATTAGCTGCTGTTTTATATTTACCCGTACCTAATAGCATTAACACCCTGTTATTTATGGTTCTTGTTCGTTACCTGCTCACCTGTATTTTCATACTTCTGTTGTTTCCGTTGCTTGCCCAGGAGCCAAAGCAGCCAGTGCGCCTTGAACTGTCCTTTGACCTGGAAACAACTGACGTGGAAGTAATTGCCCTGCCCGACAGTTCCCTGTTAATGTATCACAAAACTGGCGGCCTCTGGCAAACGGAGGCTACATTCAACTTCACAAAACTTGATCACCAGCTTGAGCAGGTGTGGTCTGACACTGTTAAGATTCCTTCTAAAAGCTACTACATCCGGCACTACATAGAGGCGCCTTACACTTACCTTGTGTTCGGAGAGGAGGACCCGCAGGAGTATACATTTGTGAGGCTCCACAACACGACAGGAAAACTGCAGCACAGCCACTATGAACTGGACCCAATTGATGCCGTATACGAGTACAATGTACTGCAGGGCAACTACTTCATAATTGGCCGAAACAAAAAGGACGGGAAACCTATGCTCCTGCACCTGAACACCGGCACTAATAAAATAAAGCAGCTGCCATCTGTGTACGGGGAAGAGTCTTCTTTTTCCGATCTTCTGGCAGATCCCGTCCATGGCCGTGTAGATGCTGTGCTGTCGGAATCCAATGGGCGCATATCGCGGCTGCAGGTGAAAAGTTTTGATGCACGAGGCATGCTTCTACGCAGCCATTTTATTTTACAGCAGGAAGACAAAAGCCTTGTGAACGCCGAGATTACCCCCGGCGACAGTACCCAAAAAATGCTTTTCGGCACGTATGGCACCCGTGACCTTCGCTCAAACCAGGGCTTTTTCACGACGCCCGTTACCACCACTGTTGTGGATGAGGAGGGCAGGTTTTACAGTATGCTGGAACTAAAGAACTTTTTCAAATACCTGAAGCCCCGCCAGGAGGAGCGTACCCGCCGCAGGGAAACCGCCCGCCTGAAATCAGGAAAAAGCCCAGGATACCGTTACCGCCTGCTGCTCCACGACCTTATTCCCACACCAGATGGCTATATTCTGCCAGCAGAGGTATACTACCCACAGTACCGCAGTTCCAACACGAACTGGGGGCTCGACCGCACTTTCTCTATTGGCCGCCAGGAAGAAGCCTATAAACGGACACATGCTGTAGCGTTAGGATTTGACAAGCAGGGAAAACTGCTGTGGGACAATACCTTTCCGCTGCAGGATATAGCCACTTACCAGCTCGTACATACCGTAGAGGTAGGTCATTTACCCGATGGCCGGGTGGTAATGGCTTATCCAAAGGCAGAAAAGATTATATACCAGATCATGAACCGCAGCAAGTATGAGGAGGAGGATACAGAGTTGGAGATACTCACTTACGAGGAAGACGAGAAAATTCAGGAAACAATAGAACCTGGCATAATAAGGTGGTACGGCAACAGCTTCGCAGCATTTGGTTTTCAGCGTATTAAACCCAAAGCCCAGGCTTCCCGCACTGTCTTTTATATTAATAGAATTGACTTTGATTAGGTCGTGTTGACAATTAATGAATGATTTTGTTTTACTGTTGTTTAAGTTTCAAAAAGCTTATGCGACGTTACGAAATCAGCGACTATGACTGGCAACGCCT
>NZ_BAAGXV010000057.1:0-17280 GCF_054779655.1 Pontibacter brevis | reverse complement strand
CGCCGCATCGCCACCCGATACGACAAGACTGCCTCTAGCTTTCTGGCATTCCTGCACCTGGCTGCAGCCATGACACTGCTGCTATAATTGTCAACGCAGCCTAGTAAAAGCCGCCTTTCCGTTGAAATTTAGTCACTATGTAACATGAACATAAAGATGTGTTACATGAAATTTTGTTTACGTAACATGGTTTGAAGCGCGTGTAACATGAATGCGAGCACTCTTTCGCTTAAGAGGCTATATTTGTTTGCATGGGAGTGCATCGTAGCTTTTCAGTCTTACAGAAGTTGTAGGGGGCCGTGCTCGTAACGGGATTTTTGTTCATGATAAACGGGGTTTTTGTTCATGATAAATTTAATGAGATAATGAAGCTTACACTTGTCGTTCTGAACGTATTGCTGTTTGCTTCACTTTCCTGGGCACAGCACCCGGAAAAAAGCGCCCCGGTAGGATTTGACCAGTTACAGAAAAACATTCCGCGTGGGCAAATTGATACGGTGGAGTATCACTCAAAAACAGAGGGCACAAAGCGCAAGGCATTGGTTTACACGCCTCCGGGATTCACGGGAAAGGAGAAATACCCGGTCCTATACCTTTTACATGGAATTGGCGGTGATGAATATGAATGGTTAAGGAACGGTCAGCCCCAGGTAATCCTGGACAACCTTTATGCACAAGGTAAATTAGAATCTATGGTGGTGGTACTTCCGAATGGCCGGGCCATGAAAGATGATCGGGCGGTGGGGAATGTCTTCGATAGCGTCAGGGTACAGGCTTTTGCCACGTTTGAGAGAGATTTGCTTGATGGCCTCCTCCCTTTCATTGAAAAGAATTGTCCCGTTTACAAAGACCGCAAGCGCCGGGCGATAGCAGGCTTGTCCATGGGAGGTGGGCAGTCCCTCAATTTTGGCTTGGGAAATCTGGATAAATTTGCCTGGGTCGGAGGGTTCTCGTCTGCACCGAACACGAAAGCACCGGAAATATTAGTTTCTGATCCGAAGAAGGCAAAAGAGAAATTAAAGTTGCTTTGGATCTCCTGTGGGGAGAATGATAATCTCATGAGCTTCAGTAGGCGCACCCACGATTACCTGGACAAGCATACTGTTCCTCATGTTTTTTATATAGAACTTGGCGGACATGACTTTGAGGTATGGAAAAATGACCTGTACCTGTTCTCTCAGCTCTTGTTTAAGATAGGAAATGTATACAGGACCTTCTAAATCAGCGGAAGGACGTTAAACAGGGTCCGCTAAGCTGAACAGCCTTTGCACCAGGCCAATAGTAGGCCCATGAGAGGGCGCTGCAGGTTCGTCCTGGTAAAAGTGCTGTTTGTCCTAAGCGGGATCATTCAGGTTGCACAATAATAACGTTTATATGGGTTCGAAAGAGATAAAGAGGTTGTTTCAGCTTTTCGTTTGTTTATGTACGGTAGTTCCATGCCTGGCACAGGCACAAAACGGCAAAGTCAAAAGTCCTGATGGACAACTCCAGGTTGAGGTGTTCCTGCAAAGTGGGCAGCCTTTCTATCGTGTGATGTACAAAGGTGAGGCAGTTATGGAGGATTCCCCTTTAGGGCTGGTCACCAACCTTGTTGATTACTCCAAAGAACTGACTTGGGCAGGCACAGCGCAGGAAACGATTGAGGAAACATATCGGCAGGATAAGATAAAGCAATCCGAAATCCATTACCAAGCCAATAAACTGGTTTGTACTTTGAAAAACAAAGACGGCAAACCGCTGAAGGTTGAGTTTAGAGTCAGCAACAATGACATAGCCTTTCGATACGACGTCCCGGCATCCGGAGACCCCCTGGCGCTTGTTGTGGAAAGGGAGATTACAGGGTTCAATTTACCGCAGGGTGCGAAGGGATTTCTGTCACCGCAGTCGAAGAGCATGGTTGGTTTTGCACGGACAAAGCCAAGCTATGAAGAAGGATACCAGGTAGAGCAGGATATGGCAGCCCAATCAGCAAACGGGGAGGGCTATACCTTTCCATGCCTCTTTCAGATTGGCGAAATATGGACGCTGATTTCTGAGACCGGTGTGCGGGGGCTTTACTGCGGTTCTCATTTAAGTGATCCGACGCCTGATGGAACCTATACCATTGCTTTTCCTGACGAAACGGAGAACAACGGATTCGGAAGTACTGGCGCCGCCATTGGCTTGCCAGCCACAACTCCCTGGCGCACCATTACCGTTGGCCAGGGTCTGAAGCCCATTGTAGCAACAACCATTCCTTACGATGTGGTAGAACCCTTGTACGAGCCTTCTATAGACTACGCGTACGGCAAAGGAACGTGGAGCTGGATTATGTGGCAGGACCAGAGCATGAACTATGAGGACCAGGTGAAGTATGTCGATCTGGCGGCGCAGTTAGGATATGAGTTTATCTTGATAGATGCGCTGTGGGACCAGCGCATTGGCTATGAGCGCATGGAAACTTTGATTGACTATGCCCGCTCCAAAGATGTCGGTGTTTTCCTCTGGTACAACTCCAACGGTGCAGTTAATGATGCCCCCCAGACTCCTATCAATAAAATGAACACGGCCATTGCCCGGAAAAAGGAAATGCAGTGGATGCAGAAAAATGGTGTAAAGGGAGTCAAAGTGGATTTCTTCGGAGGCGATAAGCAGGAGACCATGCGTTTGTATGAGGATATCTTATCGGATGCCAATGATTACGGCTTGATGGTGGTTTTTCATGGGACAACTCTGCCGCGCGGATGGGAGCGCATGTTTCCTAACTATGTCGGAAGTGAGGCTGTTCTGGCATCTGAGAACCTGATGTTCAGCCAGCGAGCCAATGATATGGAGGCATTGCATGCCACCCTGCATCTTTTTATCAGAAATGCCGTGGGCAGCATGGAATTTGGTGGTGTGGTATTAAACAAGCGGTACAGCCGGACCAATGACGGAGGAAATTACAGGAAAACAACCGACGTGTTTCAGTTGGCGACTGCAGTCCTTTTTCAGAACCCGGTACAGTTTTTTGCCCTGACACCCAATAACCTGAACGACGCACCGGATTTCGCAATTGATTTTATGAAGCAGGTACCTACTACATGGGATGAGACCATGTTCATCGACGGGTACCCTGGTAAGTATTGTGTCCTGGCCAAACAGCACGGAGATAAATGGTATGTAGCCGGGGTTAATGCCCTATCAGAGCCTGTGAAGGTGAAGTTAAGTGTGCCGATGCTTTCCGGGAAAGAGATAAAGCTTTACGGTGATCAGCAAGACGGAACCAGTTACATGAAACGGGTGAAGGTAAACAGAAAAGGAGAACTAAAAATCAACATTCAGCCGCAGTGTGGAGTGGTTTTAGAACAATAGCTATACCTGGAGAGCTTAAATTCCGGAATTTATTATAGCGATTCAGCAACTATCATAAAAGGAGACAACGTGAGTTATGGGATTTTCTGAAGTTCCATACAGCGTGTCGCTATTTGAAACTTAAACCTATCTGAACATGAAATTAAAAGTCAGGCTTTCCCTTCTTACCGTTTTTTTTCTGATGAGCACGGCCGCTTTTTCGCAGGACAAGAATTTCTACGTGTTCCTGTGCTTCGGGCAATCTAATATGGAAGGGCATGCCAAATTTGAGCCGCAGGACACAACAGGGGTGGATAAGCGGTTTAGGGTTCTGGAAGCAGTAGATTGCCCCAACCTGGGAAGAGAGAAGGGGGAGTGGTATACCGCTGTTCCGCCTTTAACCAGGTGCAATACTGGCCTGACGCCCGCAGATTATTTTGGCAGAACGTTGCTAGCCAACCTCCCAGACAGTATTAAAGTTGGTGTGATAAACGTTTCTGTTGGAGGCTGCAAAATAGAACTGTTTGAGAAAGACGGTTACAAATCCTATGTTGCTACGGCTCCCGATTGGATGACGGCTGCCCTGGAGCCCTATGATAAAAACCCTTACGGCCGCCTGGTGGAAATGGCAAAACTGGCGCAGCAGGACGGTGTCA
Source organism: Pontibacter brevis (assembly GCF_054779655.1). Taxonomy (NCBI): domain Bacteria; kingdom Pseudomonadati; phylum Bacteroidota; class Cytophagia; order Cytophagales; family Hymenobacteraceae; genus Pontibacter; species Pontibacter brevis. The sequence goes on along the minus strand of NZ_BAAGXV010000057.1, from coordinate 13,312 downwards.
TCAAGGGAATCCTGCTGCATCAGGGGGAATCAAACACAGGAGATACGGAGTGGCCCGTAAAGGTTAAAGGGGTGTATGATAACCTGGTGAAGGACCTGGGACTCAACCCTGCTGCAGTTCCTTTGTTAGCGGGGGAAATGGTAAGCAAGGAACAGGGAGGTGCCTGCGCCAGTATGAACGCCATCATCGCGAAGCTGCCCGAAACAATTCCCAACGCACATGTGATTTCTTCAGAAGGCTGTCCTGCCGTGTCTGATCGCCTGCACTTCAGTGCGGAGGGCTACAGAATGCTGGGCAGGCGCTACGGAGAGAAGATGCTGTCACTGATGGGGTATGGCCATGCTCAGCCTAAGTAAATAGTTTATATAAGGTTTTATCAACAAGCTAACGCAAATGAAAAGGAACATTTGTCTAACTGCCATGGCGGCCTTTGCGCTCATCGGTGCGGCTTTCACATCAGGATGCTCTTCGTCTAAGCCGGTGGAAGAGGTGGTGCAGGATCCGGACGGAACCTTTATTGAACTGATAGGACCTATGGAATAAGTGGCCATTCAAAACCATCATACCCATCCCGTTCTGAAACCAGAGGATGATAACTCTTTACTGTCGTTTTACCTGATAGGAAGCATATAATGCCCATGATAAAAAAGCTCTTAAGATTAGTTTTTCTTACCCTTGTTTCCCTGTTCATAGCATTGCCTTCGCGAGGGCAAGGGGCACAAAACCCCATCATTCATGCCGATGTCCCTGACGTTGCCATGATTCGGGTAGGGGACACGTACTATATGAGCAGTACCACCATGCACATGAGCCCGGGCTTGCCCATCATGAAGTCGAATGACCTGGTTAACTGGGTGCTGGTGAATTATGCGTACGATACGCTGGCAGACGTGGACGCGCTGAACCTGAACAAGGATGAAAGTGCCTACGGGAAAGGCTCCTGGGCCAGCAGCCTGCGTTTTCATAACAATACCTACTATGTGACGACTTTCGCCCAGACTACCGGGAAAACCTACATTTATTCGACAAAGGATATCGAGAACGGCCCCTGGAAAGTCCAGTCCTTCGAGCCTTCCCTTCATGACCATACTTTATTTTTCGATGATGATGGCCGCGCTTACATGATCTGGGGCGGCGGACAGTTAAAAATGGTAGAGTTGCAGGAGGATTTGTCAGGGATAAAGCCAGGTACGGAAAGGGTGCTGATAGAAAATGCAACGGAACCCGCCGGCCCCGATGTAGGCCTGCCTGCCGAAGGGTCCCAGCTTTTTAAGGTGAATGGGAGGTACTACCTGTTTAACATCGCCTGGCCCAAAGGCGGAATGCGCACGGTTATCGTTCACCGGGCGGATAGGCTAACAGGCCCGTACGAAGGCAGGGTCGTCCTTCAGGATAAAGGGGTGGCGCAGGGAGGACTGATTGATACACCCCATGGCGATTGGTACGCTTACCTGTTCCGCGATTATGGTGCGGTAGGCCGTATCCCATACCTCGTTCCGGTAAAATGGGAGGATGGCTGGCCCGTCATCGGTATAGATGGCAAGGTGCCCGATAAACTAAATCTCCCCGCCAGCAAAGGCCTGATACCAGCTATTGTGGCATCCGATGAGTTTACGCGCAAAAAAGGAGAGCCTGTATTACCCTTAGTTTGGCAGTGGAACCACAATCCTGTGGATGCGCTTTGGTCAGTTAAAGAGCGGAAAGGCCATCTGAGGTTGAAAACCGGGCGGGTAGACAAGGACTTTCTGCAGGCAAGAAATACGCTGACCCAACGGACCATCGGGCCTGAAAGTGCTGGTTCAACAGCTATCGATTTATCGAACATACGGGAGGGTGATTTTGCAGGTCTTGCCCTTTTGCAGCAACGGTACGGCCTGGTTGGGGTCAGATATGAGCGTGGTGCTAAGTCCATTGTTATGGTCAATGCCGAATCAGGCAGCCCGGTGGTAGTGGAAAGTGTGCCGATCAAACAGAAAAAAGTATACCTGAAAGCTGAAGGAGACTTCCATGATCGCAGGGATGTGGCCACTTTCTATTATAGCCTGGATGGCAAAACCTGGAAGAAAATAGGTTCCCAGCTGAAGATGGCCTACACCCTACCACACTTTATGGGGTATCGTTTCGGGCTGTTCAATTATGCCACCAAAACACCCGGCGGCTATGTGGACTTTGACTATTTCCACATCGATGACCGGATTACCAACACAAGTAAAGCGCAGGCAGCAGAGTAGAAGCACGTCGGATGAGGATGCGGAGTGCAATTTCCAATAAGGAGGGAGAAGGAGATTTATTTACCTTTTCCCGCTCCTCTGAGACCTGAGTAATGTCAAACCTGAACTAATAAATCAACAGTTAAAATTAAAGATGAATAGAATGAAATTTAGATTTACCCCATTCGTAAACAGGCGGGTTGTTCTACTGTGTGTTTTCATGACTTTGTTTTCTTTTATGGGATTAGAGGGAAATAGCCAGACAAAGGTGAAGATGGCAAAGAATGCTCCCATATTTTCCAATTTTGTGTATGAAGGAAAAGACCAGGTATATCAAAACCATCCTTTGAAGGCGGGTGAGTTTTACAATCCCATTCTGCAAGGCGCTTATCCCGACCCGGCCATTACCCGCAAAGGCGAAGATTACTATATGGTGCACTCCTCGTTTGCCATGTTTCCCGGAGTGCCGATTTTTCATTCAAAAGATTTGGTCAACTGGACGCAGATTGGGCATGTATTGGATCGTACTTCGCAGCTCAATGTGTACGATACAGGAATAAGCGCTGGGGTATATGCACCGGATATTGAGTATAATCCGAACAATGACACCTTCTACATGATCACAACAGCATTTGCTGGAGGGCTGGGAAATATTGTCGTAAAAACGAAAGACCCCTTACAAGGCTGGAGCGAACCAAACAAACTACAATTTGAAGGAATAGACCCCTCTCTTTTCTTTGATGACAACGGGAGAGCTTATGTGGTGCATAACGATGCCCCGGATAAAGGAACTGAACTTTATGAAGGGCACCGGGTGATAAAGGTTTGGGAGTATGACCTTGAAAAGGACCAGGTAATTCCCGGCACCGACAAAATTGTTGTGAATGGCGGGGTTGATATTAATAAAAAACCTATCTGGATTGAGGCCCCTCATATCTACAAAAAAGACGGGCGTTATTATCTGATGTGTGCTGAAGGCGGTACGGGTGGAAACCACAGCGAAGTTGTTTTTGTAAGCGATAATCCGAAAGGTCCTTATACACCTGCACCAAACAATCCCATCCTATCACAAAGACACCTTAATCCAAACAGGGCAAACAAGGTGGACTGGGCCGGACATGCCGATTTAGTGGAAGGGCCTGATGGCAAACATTATGGCGTGTTCCTGGCTATCCGGCCAAACGAAAAGGGCAGAGTCAACATTGGGCGTGAGACTTTTATTCTGCCTGTTGATTGGTCTGGTGAGTTTCCTGTTTTCGTAAATGGGCTTGTGCCTATAGAACCAAAGCTGAAAACGCCTGAAGGGGTAGAAAACAAAACAGGAAAAGAAGGTTTCTTCCCCAACGGCAACTTTACCTTCAAGGATAATTTTGCTTCTGACAAGCTGGATTACCGGTGGATTGGTTTAAGAGGCCCCCGTGAAGCGTTTGTTTCTTCTACAAAGAAAGGGTTGAAAATAAATCCGTTCCCGGTAAATATCAAGGAGGTTAAACCTACCTCAACGCTCTTTCACCGGCAACAGCACAACAGCTTCTCCTATACCACAACGCTTGATTACAGGCCGGCATCAGAAAAGGATTTAGCCGGTATCGTGGCTTTGCAGAGCGAAAGCTTCAACTACGTTTTTGGTGTTACCAAAAAAGACAAGGACGACTATATCGTGTTGCAAAGAACAGAAAAGGGGCAATCTAAAATTATCGCCAGCAGCAAAATAGATGTCAGAAAGCCTATTCAGCTACAGGTGAAGGCAGATGGAGATAACTACCAGTTTAGCTATTCAGCGAATGGAACCGAGTTTGTGAATGTGGGTGGCACTGTTTCAGGTGATATCCTTTCAACCAATGTGGCGGGAGGTTTTACAGGTACTTTGCTTGGTTTATACGCCACTTCTGCAAACGATGCTTCTCCCCGGTAAAAGGAAAATTTTATTTCCGGAAGCTGCTTTATTTATTGACAGGCACAGGGAAATTAGTAGGGGGTAGCTAATATAAAAGCAATAGAATAATCGGCTTAAACAGAAAAGACTGTGAGAAAATACTTTAGTTGGAAGCCACGATGTTGATGGAAATTAGAGATGCCTTCGGGAAAACAATTCATACGATTGAGCATAGAGAAGAAACTGACGTAGTGGAAGCCGTCTGGTATAGCGCAGCCTCTCAGCAGGATCTCAAGCAGGCGCTATCATTTGGGCTCGTGGTGCACGAGCAGGTGCACTGCTCCTGCAGGCTGGAGGACATAACCAGGTTCTCAGGCCCCTGGGTAGATTCTGAAGCCTGGCTAGAGGAAGTCTGGCTGCCTCGCGCCTGTCGCGCTGGCGTACAATATGTAGCCTGCGTGGCTAACCCTAGTTCTGTTGGTGAAGCAGCAGGGGCGGTACATCCTCCTGAGAGCACAGGCTCTCCCATAGAACTGCGCTTTTTCAAGGACAGGGAGAATGCCCTGAACTGGCTCAGGACCAAAACGAATGAAGGCATGTAAAGGATGTTTGTCTTTGGCAATTTCTGCGTTACACAGAATATATGTAATCCATGGACAGCCTTGATTTTTCAGCATCACTATACCGCTGAACAGTACAATTACCTGGATATCGGCTACGTACATCTGGAGCGGGCAATGTAAATGATAGGCTTTAACATCAGGATATATGAAAACATTAGTATGTACTACACCAGGAACATTAACGTATGGTGCAGCAGCAAAGCCAGAGCTAACCAAAGGCCACGCGATCATTAAAATCAGGCGTATTGGCATCTGCGGTACTGACCTCCATGCTTTTGAGGGAACGCAGCCATACTTTAAGTATCCGCGCATACTGGGGCATGAACTCGCCGGAGAGTTAGTTGATTTTGACGGTGCACCAGGCTTCAAGAGAGGAGAGGCGGTCACTTTTATTCCTTATTTTAACTGCGGCGTCTGTATTGCCTGTCGCTCCGGTAAACCTAACTGCTGCACAAAAATGCAAGTGTGCGGGGTGCATGTTGATGGCGGCATGGTAGAATATATTACGGTATCCTCCAGTTCTCTTATGCACGGAGGCAGTTTATCTTATGACGCTTTAGCACTGGTGGAGCCTTTAGCCATAGGAGCACATGCTGTCAGAAGGGCCGGAATACAGCCCGGCGAACATGTGTTAGTCGTAGGTGCCGGCCCTATTGGCCTGGGGATCATGGAACTGGCACGAATTGCTGGAGCTACAGTTATGGCGATGGATATAAATAATGCACGGCTTGCTTTCTGTAAAGAAAAATTAGCACTCCCTTATATTATCAATGCCACAGGTCATGATGTAATGGAGCAGTTGTCTGAAATTACGAATGGTGACATGCCCACCGTCGTTATTGATGCAACAGGAAGCCAACAAGCTATTCACAGCTCTTTTCAGTATATGGCACATGGCGCCCGGTATGTACTGGTAGGCTTACAGAAGGGAGAGGTCTGCTTTAGCCATCCTGAGTTTCACAAGCGTGAGGCTACGCTAATGAGCAGCCGCAACGCCACGCGCGAAGACTTCGAGAAGGTAATATCGTCTATGGAAAATGGATTGATTGACCCGAAGGCATACATCACGCATCGGGTATCATTTGACCAGGTACAGCATGATTTTAACTCCTGGCTCAAACCTGAGACTGGAGTCATAAAGGCGATGGTTGAGTTGGATTGATATATACTCAAGAACCCTGGATAAACTCATTCAAGCATCCTCGTGATAAGTAGCGCTTACTGGAGGTCAGGAAGCTGTAAGTAGCATATGATTAGAAATCTTTAAGCCATAAACAAGGATGATAAAATCACAAAGAAAGATGATGAGAGGATTCTTCTGTTGTTTGCTATTCAGTCTGACATTCCTGGTTAGCGCATTTGCGCAACAAGATGCTCCCCTGAGGCTGTGGTACACCCAGCCTGCACAGAAGTGGGTGGAGGCCCTACCGGTAGGAAACGGGCGCCTAGGCGCCATGGTGTTTGGGGACCCCGCTAAGGAAGTGATTCAGCTGAATGAGAACACAGTCTGGGCCGGGCAGCCCAATCGCAATGACAACCCTCAGGCAAGGGAAGCCCTACCTGAAGTCCGGAGACTGATTTTTGAGGGGAAGTATAAGGAAGCCCAGCAACTGGCAAACCAGAAGTTCATCAGCAAAACATCGCACGGGATGCCCTACGAGACCGCAGGCAACCTGAAGCTCTCGTTTGCCGGCCATGAAAACTACACAAACTACCACAGGGAGCTGGATATTGAGAATGCGGTGGCAACCTCCAGTTACCGTGTCAACGGGGTGAACTACAAAACAGAGGTGTTTTCCTCTTTTCCGGACCAAGTCATCGTCTTTCGTATGTCGGCGGATAAACCCGGTGCTATAAGCTTCTCCGCTACGATGGACAGACCTGCAAATGCCGGGGTCTCTACCAGGGGACGTGACGAACTCGTGCTATCAGGAAAAACAGGAAGTCATGAGGGGGTGGAAGGAAAGGTGCAATTCCAGGCCAAGGCCAGAGTCCAGAATACGGGGGGAACAGTCAAAGCCACGGAGACTGGTTTGCATGTGGAGCAGGCGGACGAAGTCACCATTTACATCTCCATCGCATCTAATTTCAACAACTACAAAGATATTAGTGGTGATGCGGCAGCGCGGGCAGATGCTTACCTGCAAAAGGCGCTGAGTAAAAATGTGGAGGCGATTTATCGAGACCACGTAGCTGACTACAGGAGATATTTTGATCGGGTAAGCCTCGACTTAGGCGAAACGGATGCCGTAAAACTGCCCACTGACCATAGGGTAGCGCAGTTTAATAAGGGGAATGATCCGAATTTAGTAGCCCTTTATTTTCAGTTTGGCAGGTATCTGTTAATCTCTTCTTCAAGGCCCGGTGGGCAGCCGGCGAACCTGCAGGGGATCTGGAACGACCAGCTCACCCCGCCCTGGGACAGTAAATACACAGTGAACATCAACACGGAGATGAATTATTGGCCATCTGAGATAACCAACCTGACGGAGCTGCACGAGCCGCTGATACAGATGGTCCGGGAGCTTTCCCAGTCCGGTCGCCAAACCGCGAGAGACATGTATGGGGCTCAGGGTTGGATGTTGCACCACAACACGGACATCTGGCGCATCAATGGGGCAGTGGACGGTGCCTTCTGGGGCATGTGGCCAATGGGCGGGGCATGGCTTTCGCAGCACCTGCTCGACAAGTACGAGTTCTCCGGTGACAGGGAGTACCTTGCGTCCGTTTACCCCATCCTAAAAGAGGCTTCGTGGTTTTACTTGGATTTCCTGGTGGAGGAGCCGGAGCACCAGTGGCTGATTGTTGCCCCTTCCGTATCGCCTGAAAACGCCCCCTCTGCCCACCCTGGTTCGTCTGTGTCGGCTGGTACCACTATGGACAACCAGCTGGTTTTCGACCTGTTTACCAGGACTATCAAAGCGGCGGAAATTCTTAAAACAGATGAGGCATTGGTAGCTGAAATGAAGGAAAGCCTTCAGAGGCTGCCGCCTATGCAGATTGGCAAGTGGGGGCAGCTCCAGGAGTGGATGCAGGACTGGGATAACCCAGAGGACAGGCACCGGCATGTGTCGCACTTGTACGGACTTTACCCCTCAAACCAGATATCCCCCTATCGTCATCCGCAGCTGTTTGATGCAGCCAGAACATCCCTGGTTGCCCGGGGCGACGAGTCCACGGGTTGGTCAATGGGCTGGAAGGTAAACCTATGGGCAAGGCTGCTGGATGGTAATCGTGCCTATAAACTTATAAAGGACCAGCTAACACCTGCCGGTCGTGAAGCCTCTGGAGAGGGGGGCGGCACTTACCCAAACCTCTTTGATGCGCATCCCCCTTTTCAGATAGACGGGAATTTTGGCTGTGCGGCGGGTGTTGCCGAGATGCTCCTGCAAAGCCACGATGGAGCCGTGCACCTTTTACCGGCTTTACCTGACGCCTGGGCCAAGGGCAGCATCAGCGGTCTCAGGGCCAGGGGAGGATTTGGGGTGGACATAAAATGGGAAGATAACAAACCAGGTGAAGTGACCATACGGTCTGCCCTGGGAGGGAATTGCAGAATACGGTCTTACTACCCGCTCTCTGGCAAAGGGCTGAAAAAGGCGAAGGGAGCGAATCAGAACCCTTTTTACCAGGTAGCCGACATAAAAGAGCCGCTGGTTTCCCCTGGTGCAGACTTAAAAAGTGTGCAAGCCAGGAAAGTCTACGAGTATGACCTTAAAACCAAGCCGGGAGGTGTTTATGTTGTCGATCTGGCAAAATAAATGAACACATGAGTTTGTGGCCCGTCTAGGTGCGATTGCACCTCGCCTCCTGTTTTCAAGGGTGACAACAGAGCAGCGGATGCTGAAAGCAGAGGCAGCCTGATGAAAGCGGCTTTAAATCTGCTTCCGCACCCCGAAATTGAGTGGAAGTAAACTAAATCTATGAGTACATAAAATCAAAAATCAGCTTTTCATTTCTTACCATATTGTTTTTAGTGAACTTTTAAATTTTAGAGGATGGGCAAAAAAATAGGCGGGTCAGCGCGTAAGCAATGAGAGGCCAAACTAAATGCTTATGCAATCTCAGTACAAGAGACTCACTGTCTTGGAATACCTCATAAATCAGGCAGTTTTTAATTCCACGTCAACAGAGAATAATTTCTCCGACTGTGCATGCTTCAGAGGCTGATCCACAGGGAAAGATAAGACTTAGTTTTTCCTTAAAATGAGGATGGTGTGTGCTGCCTGAGTTGCACCATCTGTTATCGGGAAGTAAAATAAGGAGACACAGGAGAGTCACAATGTAATGGCTTAAAAATACGTTTATGATGGCCCTGATGTAACATGGTCAAAAATACCTGTAACATGAAAAGTGTTCTGTAAGGGTTCAGTTGTATATATTTGATTGCTGAGAGCGAGATGGTTTTTAGAGCTTTTCGCTGGTGGTATCTGATTATGAAATATACTTCAAAGGGATGATGAACTGATACTTTTAAAATGGCAATGAAATGTATGCTGATGGCACAGGCGTGAATTCTGCGTGTGTACCATTATCCACCACACGATAACCGCTTTTTGTTTTGCATGGCAGTCTGGTAACTGACCTCGCAGTATTGGAAATGCAGGCACGTCAGCCGATGTGATGGTCCTGAGTTTCTGCTGAGAGCGGCAATGATACTATTTCCTGTTCATGGGATTTCTTTCCGGAGAGTCCTTTTACCTACTTAAACAACTACTCAACAGATGAAAAAAATATTTATTAGTGGTGTTCTACTTCTTTGCAGCCTGATAAGCTATGGGCAAACCTCCATCATTATGGATGCGAAGGGCTCCGATCAACAGATTAGCCGCCACATTTACGGCCATTTTGCCGAGCACCTGGGGCGTAGCATCTACGGCGGCTTTTATGTAGGAGAAGACAACACAAAAATCCCGCACGTCAATGGAGTACGTAAAGATGTTATTGCCGCTCTCAAAAACCTAAACATCCCCAACCTGCGCTGGCCCGGGGGGTGTTTTGCCGATACCTATCATTGGAAAGACGGCATTGGTCCTAAAAATCAGCGGCCTACCATCGTAAATACCTGGTGGGGTGGGGTTACCGAAAACAATAGCTTTGGCACACACGACTTCCTGAACTTATGCGAAATACTAGAGACTGAGCCCTACCTGGCCGGAAATGTTGGGAGCGGAAATGTGCAGGAAATGATGGACTGGGTGCAGTACACCAACTTTGAGGGCATTAGCCCCATGTCGAAACTACGGCAGGAGAATGGTCGTGCCGAGCCCTGGCAGGTTAAGTACTGGGGCATTGGCAATGAACCCTGGGGCTGTGGCGGCAATATGACGGCCGAGTACTATGCCGATCTTTATAAGCAGTACGCCACCTACCTGGGCAGGGGCTACCTGAAGGAAGGCATCTACCGCATTGCATCGGGTCCTGCCGGAGACGACTATAACTGGACAGAGGTACTGATGAAAAAGATACCCCTTTCACTCATGGAAGGTATTGCCCTGCACCATTATGCCGTAACCGACTGGGACGCCAAAGGCCCATCCACCACTTTCGACGAAAAGCAGTATTTCGGCACCATGAAACAGGCGCTGTTGATGAACGAGTTGGTGGAGAAGCACAGTGCCATTATGGATAAGTACGACCCACAGAAAAAAATAGGCTTGGTGGTGGACGAATGGGGCGGCTGGTACGAAGTGGAGCCTGGTACCAATCCCGGTTATTTATATCAGCAAAACACCATGCGCGATGCCATGATCGCCGGTGCTACGCTTAACATCTTCAACAACCACAGCGACAGGGTTCGCATGGCCAACTTGGCCCAAACCATTAATGTGCTGCAGGCAGTGATTCTTACCGATGAGGAAAAAATGCTGCTTACCCCAACCTATCATGTAATGGAAATGTACAAGGTGCATCAGGACGCCACCCTGCTGCCACTACAGGTAAAATCAGCAGATTACCAGCTCGGCAATGATAGATTGCAGGCAGTTTGGGCATCAGCATCCCGCAACAAGCAGGGGCTCACCCACATCAGCTTGGTGAATGTGCACGCCAGCAAGGCGCAGGAAATTAGCATCGACATTAAAGGGGCCAGTTATAAAAAGTTAAGCGGTAGAATCTTAAGGTCCAAAAAGCTGCAGGACCACAACACCTTCGAAAACCCCAGCCTGATCACCCCACAAGCTTTTAAAGATGCCAAATTAAAGGGTAATACCCTTACCTTAAAAGTGCCGCCCTTTTCGGTGGTAGTACTGGCATTAGAGTAATAGCTAAGACGTGTATCCTTAAACGGCACTATCCTGTTTTGCAAAGATTGGGAACGGTACGCTGTTACCGGTGTATCGATGGACCGAGTAACTTCCTAAAGCGTAGGCTGCTCCCTCCGCCGTCGGGAAGCATCTGGTCTTTTGCATGGGTGTGTTTTCTATGCCCAGCCAGCCTGCTCGTTGATCCGAATTCCTTTTACCTCGGCATGTTGCCCCTGCTGGGGAACGGCTTCTGGAAAGGGGTAAAAGCAAAACGCAGGCCTACGTGGCTGTGCAGCGCAAGCTGCTGATTCTCAATATTGCCGATGTGCAAAGTCAACATTGAGAAACCACAAGTGCTAGTTGTTGCTAACCACCTGAAGACTGATATAAAGATCACAAGTTGCTGAATGGAGAGTTAGATGTAAAGCATTTCGACGATGACATATGTGTTGGATTTGTAGACTGCCGGGATGATGGGCAGACTCCTTTGTTCACATATCAGAAATTGACACAGAGCCGTCCATAATGCTGGTACTACTGATCTCAAACTAGAGAGGGTGACCAGCGAAGAGGGTGCAGTGGCCAGGCTCAATCGGATACAGCAATTGTCTGTCAGATCCTTAGAGCCAGAAAAGGGGCAATCCAGGTAAAGTCTTGTCTTAAATCATTGCTTTTTAATATTGAAAGGAATGCTAAATATTTAAAATGCCATAAAATATATACAGTTTATTTAAACTTTCACCTATCAATTATCACTCCATGACTAATAAACATATAAATTTAGCTAAGCCGTTTATTGTGGGCACCTTACTTATTTATGCTGCATCAGCAATGGCGCAGGACGGTACAATTTATCCACTCAAAGCCCCTGCAGAGCCAAATGCCATTCCGCTCGGCACGGGTGGTGTCGATAACCAGCCAGCCCGCGAGACTTGGTTCCGCCAGTGGGGCGACCCTATGGCGCGGAACATCTCCACTGCGACCCTCACCCCCTTCCTGCCTGAACCGGGCAAGGCGAATGGCACGGCCGTGATCGTGGCACCCGGCGGCGGATTCAGGTGGCTTTCGATGGGCAATGAGGGCTGGGAAGTCGCACAGGCACTTGCCGACAAGGGAATTACTGCCTTTGTGCTCAAGTACCGGCTCCACCCGACTCCGGAATCGCTCGACGACTTTACGGCATGGATGAATCGACCCCGCTCGGCCCCAGCCGCGTCTTCCAACACTTCGCCAACTGCAACACCGCCGAGTCCGCCGCAGCAGGACCTGTCTAACCAGCTCGAGGACGCCGAGGCCGCCTACGCCCTGATCCTTAAGCGGGCCAAGGAGTGGGGTGTCGATACGGACAGAATAGGCATGATCGGCTTCTCGGCCGGCGCCGGCCTCACGATGCACGCAACACTAAACTCCAAGACCATGAAGTTGGCCTTCATCGGTCCAATCTATGGCGGTATGGGCCCAGTGGAGGTGCCGAAGAACGCTCCGCCAATGTTTAATGTCATCGCCACCGATGATTTCCTCTTCCGTGGTCAGTTCGGAGTGATTGACTCTTGGTACAAAGCGGGCGTACCTGTCGAGTTCCACCTCTACCAGAACGGCGGCCACGGTTTCGGCCTCGGCAATCCCGACCGAACCAGTAATCGCTGGTTCGATGCCTTCATGCACTGGCTGGACGTTAACGACTTCCTCACGGCCAAGGCCGGGAAATGATCAGATGGGAAGGCTTTATCTAGCTCAATTGATCATCGTGACAAAGAATAAGAGGCTGCTCTAAAAGGGCAGCTTCCTTGCCTTACATAATTCAATGTCAGGAGCGAACCTTTCTGGTTCTGGTATATGATAAAAAGAGCAGGAGGCTCTTGAAGTTGCAACAGTTTACTGGAGGCTTTTTGTTAGGCAGCCATTTTCTTTTCTAACGTAAACTCGGGAATTAAATAATCTAAGAACAATGCTTTGCTAAAACATAAGGCTAAGGATTTATGTGAAACATTGCTTCATGTTTCACATAAATCCTTAGCCTTATGCACTTTATCATAGATACTGCCAAGGTATTAGAAGTGTTTTGTCTCATAGACGATTTTTGTAAGGAAGTCAAGGAATGCTTCTCTTCCCATCCCTTGCCATTAAAATAATATTTTAATGGTGGCTTGGAGAAAGATCAAGGTGCAGAGAAAAATTGGCCACTGCACAAAAGTGACGGTTTGCATAAGTGGAAAATTTGTAACCTCTACTATTTTTTTCTTTTTCTATAATGTGACCTCCCCCCGCAAAACCGGACCGTTGTAAATTAGAGAAAACGGGCAATAATCGTATAGAACCAAAAGCGAATTGCCATGAAAAAATCAAAGTTCACAGAGG
>NZ_BAAGXV010000056.1:0-14387 GCF_054779655.1 Pontibacter brevis | reverse complement strand
ATTACCTTAAATTTTCTGTCTCAATCAATCTCTCAAAGAACTTAGCAGAAGAGCTACTCTCTTCTCTTGCGGCATCCTGATGATGCCGGTGTTTTCTTCTCACTCCCGAAGAGCCTCTTGCTCTTTTGCGGGTCGCAAAGTTCGGCGTTTCCTGCTTAAGCACCAAACTTTTTCTTTTCTTTTTTTTCAGCGGCCTTCTCTCTATCCCAAGAACCGTGCCACTTGCCTCCCTTTCTCTGGAAGCGGATGCAAAGGTAAGAAATTTTTCTCATTCCGCAAGAAAAAAGAAGAAGTTTTTTTCTGTCTCTCTTTTCGCTTTCCCTTTCAGACCACCTCTGAAGCGGGTTGCAAAGGTAAGAAGAATTTCGCTCTTTGCAATGAAGCGAAAGAAGTTTTTTTTGCTTTCCCACCCCTTCCTTTTATCACGTAGAGGCTGTGTTACCAACTCATCTCTTTCCCCTTCCTGCCGAATCGGGATACAAAGGTAGGCAACTTTTCCTGCTTTGCAAGGGGCTGCATGAGGAAAACCTTCTAAAACGCCTGTAAGTTTTTTCTCAGGACTCCCGAGAAGGTGAGCCTGCCCCCTGTCCTTTAGGCTGCCCCGCGCTGTTTTTACTGTTCCGTTTCCTCTCCAGGTCCGGACGCTGGGAAATAACAGTAGCCCAAGAGTCGGAAGTTCCAGAGAAAAGATAAATTCTGTAGGAGCTTTTTCTCTGCCTTTACCTGCTTCGTGGGCGCTGGGGAACAGCAATAGGGGGAGTCTTTGGAGTTCTTGTATAGCAGAAATTTCGTGTCTTGTTCCTGAGCTTTGTCTTCTTCCAACCTAAAGATAATATGTAGCTAAAGAAGCTTCTGCTGATTATGCCAATTCCTGTTTCTCTTTATTTGCAGCAGCGCTATCTGCATACTCTTGCAGGTAACTATAACGCGGTGTTAGTTTACCCTTCCTGGCAATCGTACCCCGCTCCAGTATCCCTTCTGCATCTCCATTGAAAAGGTGCGGGAACACATTGTCAATTAAATGCCGGCCGAAATCGCGGGAGGCATTGCGCGGCAACTCGCAGGGCAGGTTATCCACTGCCATCACGGCAATGTTTTCTTGGCGACTGAAGGCGGGCTCCAGTTCTCCCGTGTCCGGGTTATAATCAAAAACAGGATCCAGTATGGTTGTGGAGCGTTTGGTAGTAGGAATAGAACCGTTCACATCACAGGTAATATCTGCAATAGTGTTAATTCGGAAATCCGGTTGGCGGGTATCTTCTTCGGTAAACAGCCGGGGTGCGTTCGGGTGCCAGTAAGCACAGGCCAGCAACAGGTCTGTTACGCGTGTAAACTTTCGGAATGTACTCTTATATAAGTGTGGGTTCGTGTAAAAGTCCGGGGAGTCCCACACTTCCACATCAGGGCGTGTGTTGTAGTCACCGGAGTGCAATTGGGCATAAACTGGTTCTGTGAACTGCTTGTACAGGTAATCGAACACGCTTACCTTTTTTATTTCCATTTTATCCAGCACCTCCATAGCGCCGCTGGCCACTCGTCCTCCTCCCGTTACGGCTATCTTAATAGGTGGTAGCTTTACTTTGAAAAACTCTTCCTGCATATCCTCCATCTCATGACACAGATAAGCTGGCTTCAGGTCGAACAACTTCCATTTTTTGCCATAGGTCAGCATGCCGTTATAGGCACCTACTATACCTGCATACCGGCCGAAAGCCACTACCCGCTGCCCCTGTGGCGTCTTCAGGGTTTCATAATCTATTAACGTAATGTTCTTGTCGAGGATGGCACGAAGCAGCTTTGCATTGTGTGGCTGCTTTTTTATGGTGTGGGAGAAGAAAAAATACGTTTTATCGGGAATTAATAACTCTACAGGCACCTCCTTTACACCGAGCAGAATATCGCAATCACTCACGTCTTGCCGCACCGGAATACCCAACTCAGCATATTCCGCATCATTAAAACTCCGGATGTCGCTGGATTGCACCACAATCTCCATTTCCGGAAATTTCTCCAGTGCTTCCACACACTTCTTAGGTGTGAGGGGCACCCGTTTGTCTACCGGTACTTTGCCTTCCTTTATGATGCCGATTTTGATTTTGCTCATAACGTGCCTTTTGAATTGTTGATGAAACAAATTTGTTAGACTAAAGCAAGCTAAAAGTACTTTTACCTATTATAGCTGTGAGGCTGTATTGCACATTTTGGCAACACCTTTTAAGCGGCAACCAATAGCAGGTTAAAGCCCTAACTATTTAGTTTTGTTGCTTCAATATAATAAACAATTACTATTACTTTTGTAGAAAATTACTGAGAATGGCGGAGGTCCGCTGCTTTCAACCATTTGCAACCCATAATTCCCAATCTATAATCCGTTATGATTTTCAAAACCAAACCTGCAGATGTATTCAAGGAGCGCCATAACGGCCCCGATAAGGAGCAGATGCAGTACATGCTTAAAACCATTGGGGCAGATTCGCTGGACCAATTGATTGAGGAGACTGTACCGGCCGCGATTCGTCTCAAAAAGCCACTGAACCTGCCAAAGGCGCTTTCTGAGAAAGATTTCCTGAACAAGTTCAGCCAGATAGCAAAGCAGAACAAAGTTTTCAAGTCTTACATAGGTCTTGGCTATAATGATACAGTAGTGCCGCCGGTTATCCTTCGTAATATCATGGAGAACCCGGGCTGGTACACCGCCTATACGCCTTACCAGGCTGAAATCGCACAGGGCCGTTTAGAGGCGCTGATCAATTACCAGACCATGGTAATGGACCTGACGGGAATGGAGATTGCCAATGCCTCTTTGCTGGATGAGGGAACTGCCGCTGCCGAGGCAATGGGCATGTTCTATTCCCAGCGCAAAGGCTCCCGCAAAAACGCCACCCGTTTCTTTGTATCAGAGCAGGTGCTGCCGCAAACAATAGATGTACTGCTGTCACGCGCTACGCCACTGGGCATTGAACTGGTAATCGGCGACCACCGCGAAGCGAACTTGCAAGACGAGACACTGTTTGGCGCTATCCTGCAATACCCGGCAGCCGATGGTGCAGTTTTCGATTATACTGACTTTATCAGCCATGCCCATACCCAGGATATCATGGTAGCTGTGGCGGCAGATATACTTTCGCTTACTCTGTTAACCCCTCCGGGTGAGATGGGTGCTGATGCCGTAGTGGGTACCACACAGCGTTTCGGCGTGCCAATGGGTTTTGGTGGACCTCATGCAGGTTACTTTGCAACAAAAGATGCTTTCAAGCGTGTGCTCCCTGGCCGTATCATTGGTATTTCTGTGGATGCCGCAGGCGACAAGGCTTACCGCATGGCTCTGCAAACACGTGAGCAGCACATCCGCCGTGAGAAAGCTACTTCAAACATTTGTACCGCGCAGGTACTGCTGGGGGTGATGGCCGGCATGTATGCCGTTTACCACGGTCCGCGTCGCCTGAAGTACATTGGCCTGAACACGTACGCCCTTACACAGCAGCTGGAAAACGGCTTGAAGACATTAGGCTTTGAGCAGCAGAACGAGCAATATTTCGACACGCTGAAGATAGTGGTAGAGAGTGCCGCCATGCAGCAGGCCATCCGCCAGGAAGCTGAAGCCGCCGGTATGAACTTCCGCTATTTCGGTGAAAAGAACATCGGCATTTCGCTTAACCAGAACACGGAACTGCAGGATGTAAAGGATATTTTAGCGGTATTCGCGAAGGTAGCCGGCAAGTCTGCGGATGTGTTGACCATAGACGAGCTTCCTGCAGAAACAGACGTGACCTGGGCCAACAGCCTGATCCGCAAGAGTGCGTACCTGCAGCACGAGGTATTTAACAAGCACCACTCAGAACTGGAGATGACGCGCTACATGAAGTACCTCGAGAACAAGGATATTTCGCTGGTGCACTCCATGATTCCGCTCGGCTCCTGCACCATGAAGCTGAACGCCACGGCAGAGATGATTCCGGTTACCTGGCCGGAAATTGGTCAGCTGCATCCGTTTGCTCCTGCAGACCAGACAAAAGGCTATCAGCAGATTTTCGCTGACCTGGAGGCCTGGCTGTGTGAGGTGACAGGTTTCCACGCCATGTCGCTACAGCCTAACTCTGGCGCACAGGGTGAATATGCCGGCCTGATGGTGATTCGTGCGTACCACGAGTCACGCGGCGACCATCATCGTACAGTTTCGCTTATCCCTTCTTCAGCCCATGGTACAAACCCTGCTTCTGCGGTAATGGCCGGTATGAAGGTGGTGATTGTGAAGTGCGATGAGAAAGGAAACATTGATGTGGCGGACCTGCGTGCAAAGGCAGAGCAGTATAAGAACGAACTTTCCTGCCTGATGGTGACGTACCCATCCACTCACGGTGTGTATGAGGAGAGTATCATTGAGGTTTGCCAGATCATTCACGATAACGGCGGCCGCGTGTATATGGACGGTGCCAACATGAACGCACAGGTTGGCCTGACATCGCCGGCTACCATCGGTGCCGACGTTTGCCACCTTAATTTACACAAGACATTCTGTATCCCTCACGGTGGTGGTGGTCCTGGCATGGGCCCTATCGGTGTGGTAAAAGACCTGGCTCCGTTCCTGCCGGGCCACGCAGTGGTGGACCTGAGCCGTGGTGAGGCGATCAATGCAGTATCTGCAGCACCATGGGGCTCTGCTTCTATCCTGCCTATCTCCTATGCTTACATTGCCATGATGGGTGGCGAAGGTTTGACAGAAGCAACCAAAGTGGCCATCCTGAACGCCAACTACATTAAGGCACGTTTAGAGAAGCATTACCCTGTGTTGTACGTAGGTTCTAAAGGCCGCTGCGCACACGAGATGATCCTCGACTGCCGTAACTTCAAGAAAGTGGGTGTAGAGGTAGAGGATATTGCGAAGCGCCTGATGGACTACGGTTTCCATGCGCCTACTGTCTCCTTCCCGGTTGCCGGTACGCTGATGGTAGAGCCAACAGAGTCGGAGGCACAGGAAGAACTGGACAGATTCTGCGATGCCATGATATCTATCCGTGAAGAAATCCGTGAGATTGAGGAAGGCAAAGCAGACCAGAAAGCAAATGTGCTGAAGCATGCGCCGCATACCATCAAAGTTGTGATGACAGAGAACTGGGAGAGACCATACAGCCGTGAGAAGGCGGTGTTCCCGATGCCTTACCTGCGCGACAACAAAGTATGGCCAACTGTGAGCCGCATCGACAGTGCCTACGGCGACCGTAACCTGGTTTGTTCTTGTGCGCCGATTGAGGCATACAATGAAAATGGAAATGAGATGGTGGCCGTAGGCTAAGCCAAAGCACCACCATCATAAATCAAGCAGAAAGCCCTGCAGCATTTGTTTGTTGCAGGGCTTTTTTGTGTCCCTATGCCTCAGAAAGTGGCTCTCAACTGAAATCACCTTTAGGAAAAACGCAATGCCACCCATTGCTACAGGTTTAGTTAAAATATTTATTAAATATATAGTATATTTAAACGCAGAAGGCTCCGCAGTATTTGTCTTTAGAACAGCTTCAGTATATACCTCGTTACATCTTATAGAATACAAGAGACATCTGAAATGATAAAAGCCACCACCACACCATTTGGTATCTTTTTGCTGTTATTTATTATCATACTTTTCTCAAGCAGTTGTGCCCGCCTTCCGCTGGCTGATGTACAGCACGTGTATGACCCCACCGTCAACTATAGGAAATACCGCACCTTTGGCTGGTACCGGGCAGAAGTGCCAACTCCTGTTGCAGGAGGCACAGGCCCTGCCTTTAGCACCCTGGTAGATGACAGGGTAAAAGGAGCCATAGCCAGTGAACTTGTGAAACAAGGGCTAAACCTGGTGGTGGACGAAACGCCTGACCTGCTGGTGGCCTATGACATTGCCGTGGATACAGCTCAACTCGTGACGCAGGACTACAACCTGCCTCCGGGCTATGGCTACGCCTACTGGTATGGATATCGCTACCGCTACAGCCATGCAGGCGTGCCCAACTACATGGACATCAGAAAGTACAACATCGGTACACTTGTCATAGACCTCATCGACCCAAACACAAACCAGCTGGTCTGGCGTGGTTGGGTAGACTCCGACATTGATCCTGCTGCCTTGGAGAACGCTTACATACCTGTAGTGGTGGCCAACATTATGTCATTTTTCCCGCCAACGCCGGATATAACACACTGAGACGACCTCACTTCACAGCCTATAGCTGATGTTGATGCCTCCATAGTAATTACGGTCAGGAGCCGGTTGAAAATAGCGGCCACCAAAGGCGTTCAGGTCATTCCCGAGGCTGTACTTTTCATCTGTCAGGTTATCTACTCCTCCAAAAATTTCCAGCCCGATGTGATACCCGAGTTGCCGCTTAAAGCCTGCCCGCGCTCCCAAGACTAAATAGCTATCGGCATATACTGTGTTGGCATCGTTCAGTGGAATCTCGTCTACATAAGTGCCGGTTGCGTTGAGGTAAAAGCCCGGGCGCGTGTTGAGGTCGAGGCCTGCAACAGCAGCATGCGGCGCTGTGCCGGTTAGCCAGTTGCCGGAGAAATTATCTTCATCCCGCTGGTATTCATCGAACTTGAAGTGACTGTAGGTATAGCTTACCCAGGTTTTCAGCAAACTCAGCGCCTGCTCCGGCCTATCTATAAAAGTGTAGCCTATACTTGTCTCAATGCCTTTCTGGTTGGTAGAGCCTACATTCCGGAACACCGCCACACTCGACACATCCTGCCGGCTCACAATCGTTTCGCTTAACCGGAAGTAAAAAGCCACCACATCAAAACTCAGTTTGTCTGCCAGGGCAAACCCTCGTACGCCTGCTTCATAGTTTGTACCCCGTTCTGCCTCCAGGCTTTCATTTAAGATACCGTTGGAGGTGAGTATCTCCTCTTCGGTGGGTGGGGAAAAGCCTGAGCTCACGCTGGCATGTACTGAAACCTTATCTGAAATCTTTTTTAGCAAGGCAATTCTCGGCGACAGCTCCGCCTCAAAATCACGGATGTAGATGTAGTCGCCGGTAGCTACCTGCTGCAGACGGGTTATTTCGTAGCGGGTATCGTTCAGGCTGAGGGCCGCGGTGGCAATGATGTCGGCAGGCAACTCAAACTCAGCCCGGGCAAAAAGAAAACCGGACCTGGCCACCCCCTCATCGTCGGAGCGGAGGTTGCCGGGTTCTCCGCCGTTGTTGTCGTAGGTGCGGGATGCCTCAAAGCCTCGCTGAAACTCAGCACCTACTGTAAAAGCAGCACCTATACTTCCTATGGTTGCTTCGTAGTTAAAGCTGGTGCGGCCCCCTAACTCCTGGCTGGCGTTGCGCTCATAATCGGTGTTGAAGGGGTGGTTCCGGAACCGGTGCAGCCCATACAGCACGGTGTTATTCTTAAACTGCTCGTTGAATCTATATTCCTGCTTCACGCCCACATTGATGCCTTCCTGGTTCATGGAGGCATTCTGCGCTACGCTGCCAAACATGCCGCCACGTGCCTGCCGCGGGTTTTCCTCATACTGCTCCCGCGTCAGTCCGCCCGGTAGTTCATAGTACAGGTTAGAGTAAATGATGTTCGCCCCTACCGTTCTTTTCTCGGAAGGATAGAACTCTGACGTAATTAACAGCACATCGCGGTCTATGGCTGACTGCTCTCGGTACCCGTCGTACTGCTGCTTGGAGTACTGCACCAGCACATTGGCTTTGTCTGTACCAAAGCCTGCTGAGGCTGAATATCGCCTGAAACCATAAGAGCCTGTGGTAGCACCTACCTGCAGCGCACTTTCCCCGGGAGCTGCACGCCTTGGCTCCAGCAAGACCGTGCCGCCTGTACCGGCACCATAGATACTGCCGGCCGGCCCCTTCAGCACTTCAATTCTTCCGATGTTGGCGGCATCCATCAGGTTGAGGGCGGTGGTGCCGTTGGCTTCTGTAAAAGGTATACCATCGTAGTACATTTTCACATTCCGGATGCCATAGGGGGAACGCAGGGTGCTGCCCCTGATTGAAAGGCGGTAACTGGCAGGAGCCCGCTCCTCCATCCGAACACCCGGCACCGTGTTCACGGCCCTCACAATAGAGCTTTCATCGAAGCGCTCTATCACCTCCCGCTCTATCAGACTCACGGCACCGGCTGTTTGCAGCAAAGGCCGGTTACTCTCATAACCCGTAATCACCACCTCCTGCAGACTGGCCTCGCTTGGCTGAAGCTGTACCCGCATTTCTTGTCCGGCAGGTGGAATAGCCATCCGTTTTGTTTCAAAACCGAGGTAACTAAAGGTAAGCCGCCTTGCCGACTCAGGCACTGACAAGCCAAAGTCACCTAATTCATTTGTAACAGCCTGCTCCCCGGTACCGGCTGTAATGGTAACCCCCTCCAGCGGCAACTCGCTTCGGGCATCCAACACCTGACCACTTACAAGGCGCTGCGCTAAGAGTGCCTGTGGCAGAAAAAGAGTTAAAACAGAGAGGAAAAAGGCATATAGCGGTAAAGAAATTTTCATTAGAATTAAATTAGTAATAATCTCAAAACGGAAGAAGTAGCTCAAGGTTTGAACACTATTTGCAGCCTGCCCGCAAAGGTACCCTTCCCTCCTGCATGTAACAATTCGCCGCACATCAAGTTTTAATTTAAAAACCCAAGCAGATAGCACCTTGGTGCAGGCTGCCTCTGCCATACAAAACACGACCAACCTATGAAAACAAGAAACATTGCATTAGCCCTCGGGCTAACCTTTACCTTAACAGCCGCCACGGCACAAAACGGCGAACAGCCGATAAGCGCCTCTATGGAAGGGCACATTTATAAACCCGTTAAGGTGCCAGCCACTAACGAGCGAGTGCGACAGCTGAAAGTACCTGCCGGCTTCACCATTACTAAGTTTGCCGAAAACCTGAACAAGCCCCGCATGCTGGCCGTGCACACCGACGGCACCGTATACGCCACCGACCGCGACAAAGGCACTGTGACCATGATCCGCGACACAAACAACGACGGGAAAGCAGACCAACAGAAGGTAGTGGCGACAAAAAACCAGATGCACGGCATTGCGCTGCGCGATGGCAAAGGGTACCTGATGACGGTGAATGAAATATACACAGCCTCCATCAACAAAGATGGCACTCTCGGTGAATTGAAGGAAATAGCAAATGGTTTTCCGGAAGCAGGCCAGCACGCTGACCGCAGCCTGGAATTTGGGCCTGATGGAATGCTGTACATCCAGGTGGGCAGCACCTGTAACGCCTGCGAGGAGACGCATGAGGAAAACGCTACTCTCGTGCAGATGAAACCAGATGGCTCCGGCCGCCGCGTCTATGCCAAAGGCCTGCGCAACTTTATCGGCTTCGACTGGCACCCACAAACAAAGGAACTCTATGGCTTCGACCACGGTATCGACTGGTTAGGAGACACGACACAAAAAGAGGAGCTTAACAGGATAATTGACGGAGGAAATTACGGATGGCCTTATGTGTACGAAGACGGCAAACCCAACCTGGCAGATGAGCCGCCACAAGGAATGACGTGGGAAGAATATGCGAAGAAAACAGAATTTCCTGTACTGACTTACGATGCACATTCTGCCCCAATGGATTTTCTCTTCTACACGGGCTCGCAGTTTCCGCAGGAGTTCAGGGGAGATGCCATTGCAACACTGCACGGCTCCTGGAACCGGAGCGAGCCGGTAGGCTATAAAGTAGTGCGGGTGCGCTTTGAAAATGGTCAGCCAAAGCGTATTGAGGATTTTGTAACGGGGTTTTTAGTGGACGGCGGCAAGGCACACTTTGGGCGACCGGTTGGCCTGGCACAGCACCGGGATGGCTCTATCCTGATTGCTGACGATGACAATGGTGTTATCTACCGTGTGGCCCGCAGCAGGTAAGCCTCAGGCAAGAAAGCACCTGCCAAATTAAAATACCTAAACAAAAAAGAGGCTGCCCGTTCCGGACAGCCTCTTTTTTCCTATAAAAACCGTTAAGATTTTCCTAATTTTTCTTGATAACGAATTCTGTACGGCGGTTCTTCTGATGCTCTGTCTCAGCGCATATCACACCATCTCCGCAACCGTTCACCAGCCTTGTTTTACCGTAGCCTTTGGCAGTGAGCCTGTCGCGCTCTATACCTTTTGATACCAGGTAATCTACAGCAGCCTGTGCTCTGCGCTCTGAAAGGGCCTGGTTGTAATCCTGGCTCTCGCGGCTGTCGGTGTGGGCGCTCAGCTCGATCTCAATCTGTGGGTTGTTTTCCAGCAGTGTTGCCAGCTTGTCCAGTTCTTTGGCAGCATCCACACGGATATCTGACTTGTCCAGGTCGTAGTAGATGTTCTCCAGAACGATGGCTTTCTCCAGCTCATTCTTATCAAACAGCAATGCTACTTCTACGGTATCAGGGGCTGCAGCCGGCACCTGCGCGCTGTTCTGCATTTTCAGATAGCCATGTCTGGCACCCGAAAAGGTATAAGTATCGCCTGCTCTGCCATCCAGGAAGTACTTCCCTTTTTCGTCTGTCACAAACACAGTAGAATCCTTTACATTTTTCTGCAACATGACGATTCTTGTTTCCGGAAGCACCTCCTGCACGGTTTGCTTCTTTTTGTTTTGCTTGCGCTCAAGTGTTGTAATAGCCAGCACAATCGGCTTATTCAGGATATCGAAGGTATAGATATCATCTGTGCCGTTGCTTGCCTCCCGGTTAGACGAAAGCAGTCCTTTTGTGCCCGGCTCTGTAAACATGATGCCGTAGTCGTTCTGGGGGGTGTTGATCGGATAGCCCAGGTTTCTGGCTTTACGCCAGTTGCCCTGCACTCCCTCGGCAGAAAAGATGTCAAGCCCACCCATGCCTACATGGCCGTCAGAGGAGAAGAACAGCTTGCCATCAGCATCCACATACGGAAAGCTCTCGCGGCCTTCTGTGTTGATGACAGGCCCTGCGTTTACAGGTGCACTCCAGCTGCCGTCGGTTTTGCGAAGCGAGTAATATATATCTGTTTCGCCCATGCCTCCCGGCATATCAGACACAAAGTACAGCACCTTACCGTCTGGCGACAATGCCGGGTGCCCTACCGAGTATTCCTCTACCTTGTTGTACACAAAAGGCTGAATGTTGCTCCAGTTAGCGCCCTGCTTCTCCGCCGTGTAAATTTCAAGCCGGTTTACATAATCCTTATTTGCTGATTCCTCCTCTTTTACCCAGCTGGTTGGGTCAGTATTTACACGGGTCTTTCTTTGCACCACGTGCGTGCGGGTAAAGTAAAGCGTTTTCTCATCTCCTGCAGCAGAAGCTGTTGCGTTGTGGTACTGGGAGTTGATGACATCCTGCAGCGCCGTTGGGTTGCCCCAGTTGCCTTGTGCATCCTGTTCAGCGGTAAATAACTGCAGGTATGGGCGGCCTGTCCAGCCGTACACCTGTGCCTGGTCTTTCTTTTTATTTCCGGTAGGTTTCAACCCTCTGTCGGAGGTAAAGAGAATACCCTTGCTGCCAAACTGCACCGGGCTGAAGTCAGAGTAGCTGGCGTTGTTCAGCGCCTTCAGTGGCTCCACCTTTGCCACGGCCGGTTGGCGCATCCATCGGGCGGCCATTTCCGATGCCTCCATCAGTTCCTGTGCCTTCTCGGCCTTTTCCGGCATCTCCTCTCCCCACAGCATATACTGCTCTTTTGCCTCCGCATATTTGCCGTTGCTGCGCAGCGCCTCTGCAAAGTAGTACAGGTTCATTGGCTCGCGGCCGGTCATGGTCACTACTTTCCCATACCAGTTCTCCGCCTGCTGTGTCTGGCGCGTCAGGCGATAAGAATCTGCTATGCGCTTTGCCGTTTCCAAAGTAGGGGTGCGTTTCTGTATAGCCTCCTGGTAACTCTGCAGTGCCAGTGCAAACTCATAGTTCTCATAATGGTCATTTGCCTTGCGAAGCGACGACTGGCCATGCGCCACAGGTCCTAAACCTAACATAGCCGCCACAATGAAGCATAAGGGTGTGTATTTATATTTCATAGGTCTAAGTGCTTAAGGTTAAAAGTATTGTGGGGTGAGCATTTTCGTCTCTTTCTTCTTCTTGAAGAAGTAGTAACCAACTGATACTTCGTGGGTGTTGTAGCCACTCAGGCCGTTCAGCATTCTGTCGTAGGAGTAACCCAGGCGCAATGTTTTCAGCACTTGCAATTCCCCGATAAGCGCTACTGCCGTAGGTCTGCTCAGCCCTTCTCCCTCTGCCTCACCTATCAGGTTCATGCTGGTACGGTAAGAACTACCCAGCCACAGCCGGTCGCCCAGCAGCACAAAAGCATTCAGGTCGATGTTGGCAGGTGCGTTGAAGTCTTCTTTGATTAGCACGCTTGGCTTCACTTTTACGAATGGACTTACATCGAACACATATCCTGTGGTGAAGTAGTAGTGGCGCTCCGGCTCTATCTGGTCCAGGTCTTTGTACTGCAGCAGGTCTGAGGCAGAGAAACCGGCATAAAAGCGGGGCGTATGGAAGTAGGCTCCAATTTTTACGTCTGGCTTGATGTAAACTTCTTTGCCGGAAGGAATGGCATCGTCGTTTTCAATGCCCAGCTTGGTACCGTCCATCATGTTCTGTACCACACCAGGCGCAATACCCAGGCTGATAACAGAATTCTGGCTGAGTGGCAGCTTCACGGCGATGTTGGCATAGGCGCTGAGCGTGCTCTGCGCACCAAGCTCATCGCGTGTCAGGTTCAGGCCCACTCCCAGGCGGTCGTTTGCCACCACACCATCCACAGCTAACGACTGTGTGGTGGGTGCTCCTTCCATTCCTGTCCACTGCGAGCGGTGGAAGGCATTCATGTTCAGCACGTTTTTGCTTCCTGTGTAGGCAGGGTTAATAGACATGCTGTTAAAGATATACTGGGAGTACTGCGGGTTCTGCTGTGCGCTGGCTGCTGTTGTAAGCAGCAGCGCCAGCAATAGATAACATATTCTCATTTTCAATGAAGTTTTAGATTCCATAACCACTGCTTATCGGAATAGGGTTGTATAGCCAGTGAACTCTTTCACAACACCATCACACACTGTTACCCTTACCTTATAGAAGTAAGTACCTTGCTCCAATTTACTTGCACTCCAGTCGTTCTGGTAGTTTTTCGTTTTGTAAACTTCAGAACCCCAACGGTTAAAGATGGTCACCTCATTTGCGGCAAACTTCTCCAGGTTCGCTATCACCCACGTATCATTCCTGCCATCTCCGTTCGGGCTAAAGGCTTTCGGGAAGTTCAGTTGACCATCGGCCAGTGACACATCCATATTGTAGCTTGTGGCTACACCGGCACAGGTACCGTTTAGGGCGGCCACTGTTACCTGCCCCGTCGCTGTCGGGCTATTCGCTGTTACCTTGATAGTAGCTGTTCCCTGGCCTGCGGTGATGGTGAAGCCTGCCGGAACAGTCCAGGTATAACCTGTGGCTCCCGTTACACCCTCAACAGTATAAACAAGGCCGTCGCATACAGTGCTGTTATCGATAATGGCAGCTGGTGCAACCGGTAGCTCAGTGATGGCAACATTTAGTGAAATAGTTTGGGCGGTACCGCAGCTGTTAGTAGCGCTTACAGATACGGCGCCTGCTGTTGCGGTTGTGTTTACGGTGATAGTGCCTGTTCCCTGGCCGTTAACAAGCGTCCAATCGGCAGGTACTCCCCAGGTGTAAGTAACATTTGCTTCTACAGTGGCTAGCGTATACGTTACCGTCTCACCGCTCTCGCACACTGCAGCGTTACCTACTATGGCATTTGTCTCGATTGGAGCAAGCACTGGTGCCACATTCACAGTAGCAGCGTCTCCTATACCACAGCTGTTCCTCACAGCTACAGCAATCTGACCAGTTCCAGTGCCCACTTCCACAGTGATGCTTGTATTACGTTCCTCAACTAAAGTCCATGTCGCCGGCACTGTCCAGACATAGCCGGTAGCACCTGGTACCTCAGGAATACTATAAGTCAGTCTTGTTCCGATACAGGCACCTGCTTCACCCGATATGGCCGGAGCGGCAAGTTTGTCATTTACAGTTACTGCTAAGCTGGCAGATCTGCTTTCATTACACAAGTTATTGACAGTTACTGCTACCTCTCCTGAAGTTTTTCCAACTCGTACTCTGATAGAGTTAATATCTTCTCCCTCCAGAATAACCCAGTCACCTGGAACTGACCAGTTATAAGAAGAAGCTGTCTGGTTCGCTGGGGTCGTATAGATTTTCTCTTCGCCGGCACAAACAGTAGCACTACCAGTTACAGCAACATTAAACACTGCACATGGCACATCGATTGGGGACTCGCTGCGGTTGTCGTCCGGGTTCGGGTCTGTGTTGTCTGCACCCACCGTCACGCCGTTGACCAGCGTGCCTGGCTTGTTGATGGTGAACACCAGCGTCAGCACCGCGCTCTGCCCGTTGTTCAGGTT
>NZ_BAAGXV010000055.1:0-12896 GCF_054779655.1 Pontibacter brevis | reverse complement strand
TGCGGCATCCTGATGATGCCGGTGTTTTCTTCTCACTCACGAAGAGCCTCTTGCTCTTTTGCGGGTCGCAAAGTTCGGCGTTTTCTACTTAAGCACCAAAATTTTTCTTTTCTTTTTTTTCAGCGACCTTCTCTCTATCTCAAGAACCGTGCCACTTGCCTCCCTTTCTCTGGAAGCGGATGCAAAGGTAAGGAATTTTTCTCATTCCGCAAGAAAAAAGAAGAAGTTTTTTTTCTGTCTCTCTTTTCGCTTTCCCTTTCAGACCACCTCTGAAGCGGGTTGCAAAGGTACGAAGAGTTTCGCTCTTTGCAATGCAGCGAAAGAAGTTTTTCTTCTTCCCCACCCTTCCTTTTTTCACGTAGAGGCTGTGTTACCAAGCCCTCCCTTTCCCCTTCCTGCCGAAGCGGGATGCAAAGGTAGGTATCTTTTCCTGCTTTGCAAGGGGCAGCATGAGGAAAACCTCCTGCCCCTCTCCTCCTTCGCCGCAAGTGCCTGACACTGCGGGGGAAAACCTTCTAAAATGCCTCAGAGTTTTTTCTCAGGCCTGCACGAGACCTGCGCCTGGCGCCCTATCCCTTAGGTTGCCCCGCGCTGTTTTTACTGTTCCGTTTCCTTTCCAGGCCCGGACGCTGGGACTAGGTGTTACTGATGAACCGGTATTTCCAATACAATAAACAATCTGCAGGCCATTCTTTTGGCTTTGCCTGTGTTTCAGGAGCTATGGCGCAACAACAGGGAGCGCTGCGGAAGTTCCTGCGTAGCAGAAGGCAACTGAAACAGTAAAGCCTCTCTACAATTTACACCCAACTACCTTATACTAAAAGTAATAAGGGCTTAACAACACATAACCCTCTTACTTCACAAGCTAAAAGCTGCAAAAAGGCAGCATGCTTTTAGCCTGTTACTGGAACGTCAACAGAACGGAAAGTGCCTTTACCGGATTGATGGCTGGTGACAGTGAAGGTATCGTTAAAATTTGCACACATTCCTTAATGTACCGACAACCAGCTCCGTTTCCGTTAGCGACCATACAACGAAAGCCTTTGCCGTTACTCCTCTGCAGCATTACTTACTTTTCTAAGGCCAGTAAATGATTGTTAGTCGGCCTCAAAGGACTTCCTCAACATAAGATGCTGTTGGCAAGAACAACTATAGTTGGTAAGCCGAGAAAACTAGTTTGTAGCTGCTCCTTCACTGCCTGGGCCTTCCATTGCTGAATAAAACAGAAGTTCCGAAGCCATACCGTTCGAACGCAAATTTGCACTAGAAATGCGACCTTGAAGCGAGTTCATCGTTAAAGCCATTATCAAAGAACAGGACTATGGAAAACAAGACAGAAAGAAACTTAGCCATCTTCAATCAGATCTGTACGGCAAACGACCTGGATCCACAGGTAATAAAAGAGGAAGCGGACAGTGATACTGTAGACGCTCTTATTCGGGCAGCGTTCCGGCACCGTGCTAACGTTCTGGTTGCGGATTTAAAACTCGATAAAAAATTAGCAGAAGGAAAAGAGTACAAGGCCGATGGCGATCCTGCAGCGCCAAGTTTTACCATCAACGAAGACTACATTCGTGAAAATTACGGAGCAGGCAAGGCTGCGAAAATTATTGCGGCTCTTGGAGATGTACAGATGCCAATCCAGGCCTGATAAGTAAGGCAGGTTTAAAACATTTTTAAGTTGTCGGACAAAAAAGCCGCGCAGAATATTATACTACAGTTCCTATGCTGTTTGAACCTGCCCTTCGCCCTCCATAGCCGGGTAGTACGCCTTAGATATAGGTAAGATTTTATTTGAACCTGGTTCTCCTGAAAAAGAATACCCAACAGAAAGAGCCAGTAGGAGCAACCATACATTGCTCCTACTGGCTCTCTTTGCTACAACATAAGTGAACTGCGCCACCCGCAACCTCCGAAGCCAGGGCGTATTAACACTGACTATGATTCTTTTTTATTTTTGATGGCTCCATAAATTACCGGGCTAAAGAATCTCAGGTTTTCCAGCACGCAGGCCATGCTATAAAACTTGTTCAGGTCTATTTCTGAGTTCTCAGCCATAGCTAGCAGTATATTATCCAACGTCTCTTTGAATTTACCATCAAACTCTTCTTTTGTCATTTCTTATAAGTCTAAAACAATCCAGGATATAACTTCATTGTTGGTAAAATGATTTCATCGCAAAGCCACTGAATTTATTTTTAGGTGGGGAGCACGGGTAGTAGACAACATTGTTATTACTGAAAGACAAGCAGCCGCTTATGCCAGTGCGCTTTCTTCTTTGGTTGCTAAAGGCAGTTTACTTGATATATACCTGTTTCGCACTTATCAAGGTATATTAGTGCGAAAAAAAATGGTCTTTTCTGATGCACATAATTCTAATAAGCAACAGCCTTATGCAGAAGAAAGCAGGATATACTTCAACCTGTATTCTTCTACAGAAGGCTGTCTCTCAGGTAATACGGTTAATTTATTAGCGTTTTATACCACTAAGCGGCATCTTCATAGAAAGTAACTTTGCCGGTTTCCACATCATAAAGTCCACCAATTATCCTGATTTCCCCACTCTTCTCCATGTCGGCCAGCACCTGGCTTTCCTTCCTGATTCGGTCAATGGTGTAATTTACATTGTTTACCGTCACATTGTAGACAAACTTGTCATTCTTACCATGCCGCTCCTCCTCAGGTGTGTCTGACTCTCTGTCAATGGCAGGCTGCACTTTTCGCAGTAGTGTAGTCAGATTGCCCATCTCCACATGGTTGCAGGCACCATAGATGGCTCCGCACTTTGTATGCCCCAGCACAACCAGCAACTTTGATCCCGCTACTTTACAGGCAAACTCCATACTACCCAGAATGTCTTCGTTAAGAATGTTTCCTGCTATTCTTATACTGAAGATATCCCCCATTCCCTGGTCAAAGATAAGCTCAGAAGAGGTTCTGGAGTCGATGCAGCTCAAGATGGTCGCAAAGGGGAATTGCCCCTTGGAGGTTTCATTTACTTGCTGCAGCAAATCGCGGTCGGCTTTATCATTATTGATAAACCGCTCATTTCCTTCCTTCAGGAGCTGTAAGGCCTTATCTGGCGTTATGCTGCTCTGTGATTCTTTTGTTTGCGTTCTCATGTGCTGTATACTTTATCTGGTTTTATATTGAATGGAATAGTTCAAAGTTACTGAAATACACAGTTGGCTCCTGAAAAATCTGTTCTTCTTTGATTTCCCCGATTCTCCAGCTCCTGAATTTAAAGCGTGACATACCTCCCCTGCCCCCTGAAAACATTATTTTTACAGAGTTTCTTCTGCATCTGTTCTTACCCCGCTGATATAGCCAGGTAAAAGCAGCAGGAATGATGTATCCTGCCATCGCTTATCTTAAGACCTAAGTACGCGACTGCGTTTCACCCGTTGCAACTTTAAAAATTTTAACTTACTCTCACTACCAATTCACTTTGCTTAGGCGCTGCCTTTGAATATGCACGAAAGTTAAACCCTATGCAAATTTGTGCACATAGTTTCACCGCATATTCAAAGCAGCACACATTAGAGAACGAGGTAATGGAGAGGAACCAGGAGCTACGTATGCTCCTGAATAAACCTGAATAGCAGACTCATAACCTCCTCCATCTGAACACCAGCAAAAGGTGCCACCTGTGGAGCTTAGGAAGTAATATGCTGCATGGGACATGCGCTCTGCCACAAACTTCAAGTCTTCTTCAAACAGCAGGTCCTCCAGGTATTTGGTGTGGATTCTCTTTAAGAATGTAATAATTATAAAAACAAGAGCTTGCAGAAATGCTGCAAGCTCTTGTTCCAGTTTAAAGATTTCTGTTTAGCGAATCACACGAAGCATCAGCATAGACTGCTGATTCAAATCAACCTTATCCGGAATGTCCTCTATCCACTTCTGCTCTATTACCACCTGGTCTGCAAACAGTCCCTGGTTTATAAAAGCCTGTTGAAGAACTTTAGCATTTTCTTCACTGAGGTTTTTCTTATTGTCTGACGAAGCAGAAGTGCTGCCCCAGGCATCAGTAGCGGAGGAGTTTGACCCTTCAAACTTGTTGAAGTACATGATCAGCAGTCTGGCCTCTGGATATTTTGTCAGTATCTCGGCTATGGACTGCACACTGGCCTTAGCATTTGATGAAAGCTGTCTCTGTTTATCAAATGTCAACGCCTTTTCCAGTTCTTTTACAGCCTGTTTCTCTTTCTGGCTGAGCAATACATCCTCATGCCCTGACTGGAACATCGGACATCCTGCATTGGAGGCGTCACCTGCCACAGCAGGGCATTGATCCTCTTTA
This sequence comes from Pontibacter brevis, assembly GCF_054779655.1. NCBI lineage: Bacteria > Pseudomonadati > Bacteroidota > Cytophagia > Cytophagales > Hymenobacteraceae > Pontibacter > Pontibacter brevis. The sequence continues at coordinate 8,593 of NZ_BAAGXV010000055.1, read as the reverse complement.
TCAGGCACACCATCATCATCCGAATCCGGGCAGCCATACGTAAGCTTGGAACCTTTTTCTTCCGGGCAGTTATCCTTGTTATCTGACACGCCATCACCATCAGTGTCCACACAACCATTCAGGCGATAAGAACCCGCTACTGTAGGGCATTCATCTTCCGAGTCCGGAACACCATCACCGTCTGTATCCGGGCAACCTTTAAAATCAGCCTGGCCAGCTACCTTCGGGCACAAATCGTCTGAATCAGGAATACCATCCCCATCTGTATCAGGGCAGCCGAAATAGCCTGCCAGTCCGGGAAGAGAAGGGCACTCGTCTTCATAATCCGGAACACCATCTCCATCAGAGTCCAGGCAACCGTAGAAACGTGCAAGGCCTTTTTCATAAGGGCACAAATCGCTGTTATCCCGTACCCCATCCTCATCAGCGTCGGGGCAGCCACTCATGCTCTTGTTGCCTGCCAGGTTTGGACACTCATCATACTTATCCTCAACACCATCCAGATCTGAATCAGGACAACCGCGGAATTCCCATACCCCCTGCACATCAGGGCAAAGGTCTTTCCGGTCTGAAACGCCATCGTTATCAGCATCTTTGCGCTTCTTTTTGACATCAAATAATCTTAGTCCCAGATAGAAGCTGGATGAGGCATACTTGTCTGGCTGCACCAGGGCCAAAATGTTCGAAAAACCAAATTCCATGGGGCCTAATTTTATAGCAGCCCCCACCGCTACTTTCTTGTAGTCTTCAATCAGCGAAACTGGTGTGGCGAACTCAAAGCTTTCTCCTTCAAATCGTGGTGTTAGCGCCAAAACAGAAGGCACCTTCATGTCGAAAGCCCCTGCCTGGTGAAGGCTGTGATCCAGCATCATGTTTACGTAAAAAGAATTAGCGATGTGGTAATCAAGCTGTACGTTCATCCTGCGCGGAAGCTGTGCAGTAAAAGAGGTCTGCTCTAAATCACCATCACTAATACCAAGCACTTCACTCACACCAGCAACTGGCTCCTCGCCTATGGAGCGGAAGGAATCTTGGTTTAGCAGCACGCTGGATATACTTCCGCCCGCACCGTAGGTACCATTTCCCTGATACGTGATGCTTCCCAGATCCAACAGCGCAAAGCTTGCCCTGAGCTTATACTTATTTTTTGTATTGTCGAGCCTGATTTTCCCATCCATCATGTATTCATACTGCTCCACCCTTGGCCGAAACTCATATGAAAGACCTACATCAAAGCCATGCCCGGAACCAACATTACCGTTAAGAGCAAAAAGATCAGCCATACTAAACTGGGTGCGCGTGGGTGTGGTGTAGCCCAGCGCATATTCATTTGCTGAAAGTTGCATAACAGCTGCTTTTAACACCGGATCTTCGGCCACATCAAAGCGTGCGTCGTTCAGCTGGAAGCTAGAAGAGTAAATACCAGAAAGGCGTTTATAGGTAAAGCCAGCTTTAACATAATGGTTTCCCTTTTGATACAGGGTTTGACCAAAAGACACGCCAACTTCTGAAAAGCTGTTGGCATTGAGCAGCATGTTCAAATTCTCGTTACTTGTCTCCAGCTCCTGTGGTATGTCTCCAGTATAAAAAGCCCCGAATGCAGCTGGAATATTAGTTCCCCTGATAAGGTTTCTGTAGCGCGTATAAAGGGCCACGCCATTGTTTTCGCTCAGCTTTATCATAAGACCAGGCCCCAGCGCTTCTGAACTCAGGTTAACTTCCTGCAGGGAATTTAATCCACCGCTCCGCAAAGAACTTTCATAAAGCTGGTTGCTGTATGGAAACCGGAACGGATAAGTAACACCATCAGTATTGAAATCTCCGAATACAGAAGAGTTACCTGTAAAGTTAAACCCTCCTAGTGTGATGTAAAACCCATAGCGTGTGTCTGCCACCTGAGCGGGGTTCACCATCACGCCATGGATGCCCGAATAGTTACTGTTACTCAGACCAGGCATTTGCTGTGCCACTAGCAGGTGGTTAATAAAAAAAAGCACCACCACAAAAGTGGTTTTATAGTAGAAATGTTTCATTTGATCAATTGCTTAAAAATTTGGCTCCATAAGAATTTCCTGCTTCAGCTTATTTTCGCGGATAAACTTGAGACTCTCAATTACCTTTTCAACAGGCTTATAGCCCTCGGCGGTGAACGTAACTTTGTAGCTTCCCTGCTCATCCAGTTCTACCCTATACTCGTTTGTCTCCGGGTCATAGTCAGGAAAAAGAGGTGATTTTTTCCTGGTGTCCATGATTGCAAATTCAACCTCCTCCATTGGTCTGGAGGATATCCTGTCGATGGGTTTGAACACAAATTTGTAACGCTGCCTCCTTAATACTTTTTCCTTTCGCACCGGAATATAGGATTTGACATCCTCCAGATAGAAGTGTTCGTTCAAGGCCGGATAACCCTCCAGCGAGGCTTCTATATAATAATTATGCTGAAGCTTTACTTTTGCTGTAAAAGACTGCAGCTTCGGGTCATATGCAACAGGTACTGCTTTCTGTTCTTTGGGAGAATATATTGTTAAAGCGGGCTTAATCTTCACATCAAAAAGCGAATCAGAGAACTGGTACTGCAGCTCGATAATTTCAGGCAGTTGCTTTATTTCTGTTGTCAGAAACTGGTGGGTATTAGCTGAAGTAAGGTTTATTTCCTTTTTTTCTGCATTGAAGGCCTCAGAATTTGCCTCAACATCATATATATAACCATTCCGCAACACTAAAGTGAACATACCATCAGCACTGCTTGTCGTGTGCTGCGGTCTTTGTGTGCCCTTGCGCTCCTTCACTATGATGCCTGATGCATTTGGCTTACCGGACACCTCATCTTTGGTAATGCCCTTGATGATACTGAAGGTCTGTTGTAACAAGTGCTGGTCAGCAGGCAGGCTTCCCTGCATCATGTCTCTCCCCGACTGGTAAATGATGATGTTATCCTTGATAGAATAAGCCGGCGACAGATCATCTTCCGGTGTGTTGAGCCATTCCAGATTTTGTGGCTCTGACCAGCCGCTTTCCGGTTGCCACTTGCTGAGGTAAATGTCATACCCTCCTTTCCCGCCAGGACGATCTGAGGCAAATAACAAGGTGTTACCATCTGGCAGAATGCGCGGTGTCTGTACACAATACTGGTTAATGGAAGTAGGCATCTCAATTGGCGCCAGCCATTTATCATCTTTGCCTTTCACTGCCATCATCATCACACGACAGTTTGGGCTCTTGCCCTTGCGGACAAAAAACAGTTTTGTGTCATCAGCTGTAATACTGGGCTGGCCGTCAAAACCTGGGGAATTAACAGGAGCCCCCACATTCTCAGGCTTGCCCCAACCCTCTCTCTGCTTGTGAATAAAGGAAATATCCTCCACCCCTACATTGTCTCTTTCTGAACTACTGTGAAAATAGATGGTGGAGCCATCGTAACCCAGGAAGGCAGCATCAATGGTGTTAATTTCGTTTATATCACCCTGAATAAGCTTCGGGGGGCTCCAACGGTCAGAGGCGAGCTGGTTAGACTCATAAATTCTGAACTCGCCTGTCTGGAGCCGATCTGATAAAAAGATGAGCGTTTGTCCATCTGAACTCAGTGAAGGGCTGATTTCACTAGCAGCCGGATCATTTACCGGAGCACTCAGTGGTCTTACTATCTGTGCGCTCAGTTGTGGCTGCAACCCAAAAAAGCAGCCGAGAGCTAACAGGAAAAACTTGTTTGACTGAAACATGGAGACGTGTTATTTAATTGTATGCTAGAACTATATCAGCGGGAACAGAAGCGTATAACTGCTTCTCTTTAGTGCAAATGGGGCATTTGGAAAAAAAGAAGCCCAGCGCACCAGCCGGGCTAACCAGCGGAAGCTAGTAGCACAGAGGCTACTAGGGAAACTTCCACTGGAGTAGGTGCTTTTCACCTCTAATGAGCAGCACGTACATATCTTCAGGCCAAAGGGCCTTTGTTAAATTCCAGAAAAAGCTGCTTTTACCCTTGGGTAAAGCAAAATTTTGCTGCACTACCTTTTCATTCGTATCAGCCCTGCAAATAATGGCCTTAACGAGCTGTATTGGTTCGTCATTGTGAAGTTCCAGCCATAAGCCCTCTGCATAAAGATGAAAAGTGTCCGTAACCGTTTCATCTTTTTTTGCAGGCGCTTTTATCCTGGGGGCTTTCTGCCCGCACGAACTCCTTTGATCCACTTCCTGAGCATGCTCAGTTAAAAAAGAAGCAAAATGGTGCCCCTTATGAGTGAAACTGCTCATACAGTATTGTATTTAGAGGTGAAAAGTTTGTAAATTTAAGGCTGTTAGAAGGGGAATCCAATACCTAATAGTAGGTATTTTTACAACACAATACAAAATAAAAATACTATATTTATAATTTAATATTAAGGTTAAACTGTGGTAATAGCACTTTATACCAGAAAATGGAACTGTACCTGTAAGCGCTTTCAATAAACCTGAGAAAGAGCTACTGAAGCATAAAGGAAACCAGTTCTTCCTGCCGGATAAGTTCCTGCGCGAGAAGAAAAAGCACGGAAGAACATTGTGCCTTTTGCCTGGCGAATTCGGATTACTTGATAGAAATATTGTTCAATCGCTTTATGCTGCCCGGACAAAAGAGATAGGCAGGTTGTGAGACGGAGAAAAGTGTTTCCCGACCAGAATAGTACCTGATGGTTATTGCGCCGCACAAGGACCGCCAGTTTGAGTACCACAATGGAGGAAATCGTCCTGCGTCGCTGTGAAAGATAATATCGCCGAAGCCTAAGGTAGACATCACCGTGAGGGTCCAGTAAAAACCGGTTATCAAGAAATATCGTTGCCCTTCCCGCAACATAAGCAGGTGAAATATCACCGTGAAAACCAACACCAGGACCAGCACCACCACCAGGAACCGAAACAACAGCCGCAGGTTGCGGCGGTCGGGCTCACTCTGAAGAAAGATAATAAGTTGGGTCGGAAGAAATTTCATAGGCTCTTTCTACGAAATATACTCCCGTAATAGATTCTTGCGCCTGGTAGTGTTTCAGAAACAGAGTACACAGCCTTCCGGTCAAAGCCTCCTCTTAACACCCAAATACGCTGCGGTGAAGGGGCCTTTCCGTTTACTCCTCTACTCCAAGCTGTGCGTTTATCAGCGGTGTTTTCGGAGCCAGGAAAAAGCCTGTGAGGCTGGCGAACATGATCGGGATGAAGTGGTGGAAGCCTGTGAGGGTGGACAGCAGGATGATGGTGCTGATGGGCGTGCGGGTGACGCAGGCATTAATGGCGGCCATACAGCTCACCATGATCAGCGGCAGGTTCTGTCCCGGAAAAACAGTGTTGAGGATCATGCCCACTGTGGCTCCAACAAAGAACAGCGGTATAATAAAGCCGCCACGCCAGCCGGAGGTAACGGTAAAGGCAATGGCCAGGATCTTTGCTATCAACAGTATCAGCAGGTGCTCCAGGGTAAACTGCTGTTCGAGCAGCAGGCTCAGTTCATCATGGCTGAAGTAGCGGGAAAGCGGCACGAAATACGCAATGGTACCGATTAACAGCCCGCCCACCGTCATTTTCACATAAATGGGTACTCCAAACTTTTGAAACATTGCCCGGCTCTGGCGCACGGTAAAGATAAAGAGCCAGCCAACAGCCGTGCCAGCCAGTGCATACAACATCGCGTAAAAGAAGTCGTTCAGCTGGGGGGCGGCGTAAACCGGGAAGGCCCAGGTTGGGCCGATACCAATGTGGGTAATTAAAATAAAGATGACGTAGCTGGAGCAACTTGCTACAAAGGCCGGTATGAGCGCCTGGTAATACTCCACAACGTGCTTGTGGTGCAGGATCTCGAGGGCAAATAAAGTGCCGCCAAGCGGTGCGCCGAAAAGGGCCGTGAAGGCCGCAGCCATACCGGCTATGCTGAGGGAGCGCAGGTCTTCACCCCTGATTTTAAGCTTACGGGCAATCCAGGTTCCGGTAGAGCCAACCACCTGCACCAGCGGAGCCTCCGGGCCGGCACTGCCGCCACTGGCAATGCACAGCCACGACGAGAAAATCATGGCAGGGTTATTTTTTGGTTCCAGTCTGCCGCCCTTAAAGCGGATGTTGTTCACGATAAGGTCCATCTCGCCCGGGTCTCCCAGAAAATAAATAATCAGGCCTGCCAGCAAGCCGGCTGTAGCCATTAGCGGAATCACTAAAAGCCCCTGGAACTGTGCCAGGAAATGGAGCAGGCCCTCCAGCACGATCCAGTAAAAACCTGCTATCACACCGCCCACAATGCCGATGGCTATCCACAGCAGGAATATCTTGCTGAATACAAAAGGATTGAACTGTAAAGGGTAATTTAGTTGGTTCCGTAGCGTTACCGCCAGTCTTCTTCTCTTAAAGTCCATCGGGCAAAGGTACTGGAAACAGGCCTATGTTCCTCATCAAACCTGCTTACGCTACAGTCTCTCCCATATCGTTCCGGCATAAACGAAAATATATTCTTTTATGATAATAAATAAGCTAACGTGAGCACGCTTTATCCCCCTCCTGTTATGATGATGCTTTCATGTTTTTCATTTTATAAAATTCTGCTTTTCTAACGTATCAAGCATGGTACATGTGAAAAAGGAAATGCTCTTTCCGCAGGTTATTTGCTTTGCTGGAAGCCTCTGGTAGCAGCTTAACCAATCTGGCCTTTCAGGTAAACCGTAAAAGTGGTGCCTTCCCCCTCTGTGCTCTTTACCTCAATCCTGCCCCCGGCATTCTCCACTATCCGCTTCACCATGTGAAGGCCCACACCTGTTCCCTCCACATGGTCATGGAAGCGCCTGAACATGGTATACAGCTCTTTCTGTTGTTTATCGCTCATCCCCAGCCCGTTATCCTGCACTTCCAGCACTACGTGCTCTTGCTCTTTACGGCAGGTCACCCGTACCAGAGGGGCACGCCCGGGAACGCGGTACTTGACGGCGTTAGACAGGAGGTTGTAAACAATGCTTCTTAAATTCTTCTCTGAAAACAGAATGGCCTTACAGTCGCCTAATTGCGTTTCTACCTGGGTTCCGGCTTTCTGAATTTGCTGCTCTAGGTCTAAAAGCACTTCCCGCACCACCCTCGGGATGTCTACAGGCATGGCCTCCCCTGAATTGAGCTTCTGCAGCTCTGTAATGTCCGTCAGGTTGCCAATTGTTTTCTTGAAGCGCATTACATTGTCCTGCATAAGCTTTAGTACATGCTGCGCCTCCTCTGTGTCTGAGCTATCAGAGAAGAGGTGGTATGTAAGGAGTTGCAGGAGCCCCTCAATGTTGGCGACAGGGGCCTTTAAATCGTGAGAGGCTATATAAATAAAATTGTCTAAATCTGAGTTGATGCGCGTGAGCTGCCTGTTGACAGAGAGCAGTTCGCTATTAGACACAGTTAGCTCTGCTGACAGTGCATGAAGCCGCTCTTCAGATTGCTTGAGCCTTGAAATGTCACTACAAGACACCACATACCCGCCAAACTGGTTGTTGCTCAGGTAGTGGGGCACGCCCTCCGCTGAGCACCACCGGATAGTCCCGTCCGTGTGGAGCACCCGAAACTCTGCTCGAAAGTGAATGCGCTTGCGTATGCTCTTCAGGAGTTGTTCCAGCGCCTGCCCCCGGTCCTCCTCCAGGATGGAAAGGCTCCAGCCCCGTTCCAGGTGCTCCCTTAACGGCTTACCCGTCCAGTCAACCCATGTCTGGTTCACGAAGGTGATTGCCCCTGCGGTGTCCGTCATCCACAGCCCCACCGGCGCAGTGAGCGCCAGCCCCTTCAGCAGGGCCTCATTGAGTTCCCCTTTCCGATGCGCTATTACCTGGTCTGTCACATTGGTCACCTGGTGTATGAGGTAGAGCACCTCTCCCTTGTCTCCGAGGGCAGGCGTGTTCAGGGGTAGCCAGTAGCGCGTCTCGAACCCACCCCCGAGAGCGGCAGGGCGGCGCACATCGTAGTGCTGCACCGGCATCTCGTGCGGCTTTCCGGTGGCGAGCACATGCTGCAGGGAGGCAAGGAGGTTAGCGACGCCGTTGGCGTCAGGCGTCTCCGGGTTATCCGGAAACGCCTCAAACACATATTTGCCTACAATGTCTTCCCTGGATGCCAGCGTCGCCTCCAGATAAGCGTCACTGGCAGCTAATATGACCAGCTCCGTGGACAGGAGCAGGTAGAGCTCTGGCAACGCTTCAAAAGCCTTGTGAAAGGCAGTTCTGCAGCCATCAGGGCGCTGTGGGATAGTACTATCCATTGGTTTGAATGATTAAATAAATACAAAGGGAGCATACGAATTGTTTCCCGTCTAGCTCGCTCCTCCTTCTTACATAACCTATCGGCCGAAAGGATGACCTACTGTAGCGGTCTTACAAAGTAAGGCCGCTACAACGAACAGTTTAAGGGTGCAGAGGCAATGGCCGCCAGTGCATAATTTTCCCCCATAAGATTCGCTTTGCTGCCATAGTGGAACTGTGCGTAACATCAGTTATTTATCTAAAACCAGGTTCTTTCTTAATGTAAGCTCCCCCGTATTTTGAGCCATTTGAAAGTTGACTTTTCAATTTACAATTTCTTCCAATAAATCAACCGGAGCTCTGAAGTTGAGGGCCTGATGAGG
>NZ_BAAGXV010000054.1:0-12152 GCF_054779655.1 Pontibacter brevis | reverse complement strand
GCAAACAAACTCGTCAAGCAGGCCTTTGCACTGGCAACAAAAGGAGAATATTACACGGAAAAACCATAAAATAAAACTTGCTTTTAAACACAGTTCATTTCGAACGCAATGAGAAACCTGCCGTATTGCGGGGTCATGAAATAACCCAGATTTCTCACTGCGTTCGAAATGACAATTTGGCTACTGCTATTATTTACTTCAAAGCACTATATAAAACTTCAATCGGATGCAGGGCTTTGCGGCCGGTGCCGTCGTGTATCTGGTGGCGGCAGCTGGTGCCGGGGGCGGCGATGATGACCTCTTCCGGCTGCTGTCGTACAGTCGGGAACAATACCAGCTCGCCTACCTGCATGGAGAGGTCATAATGCTCTGCCTCGTAACCGAAAGAACCTGCCATGCCGCAGCAGCCGGATGGAATGGCTTCTACTTTATAGTTCGGAGGCAGGGTAAGCATCTGCTGGGTGTACAGCACCGAAGAAAGCGCTTTCTGGTGGCAATGCCCATGTAGCTTTACCAGCCGTGCTTCATCTTTGAACAAGCCCTTGTCGATGTTGCCGCTGAGGATTTCGCGCGCGATAAATTCATCGAACTGCAGGCAGTGGATAGACAGGCTTTTAGCATCTTCCTCCTGGTCAGCGTCTACTAAATCAAGGTACTCATCGCGGAAGGAGAGGATGCAGGAGGGTTCTATGCCCACCAGCGGTGTGTCGCTGGAGATAAGGTCCTTCAGCATCGCCACATTTTTCTGCGCCAGTTTCTTTGCCTCCCGCAGTAGCCCTTTCGACATGTAGGTGCGGCCGCTTTCCTCGTGCTTCGGAATCTCTACTTCATAACCCAGGCGCTCCAGCAGCAGCACCGCTGTTTTGCCGATGTGGGTGTCGTTGTAGTTGGTGAACTCGTCGCAGAACAGGTAGACTTTCTTTTTCGCCTTTTGCTGTCCTTTGCTGTTGCCCGATTGCTTTTTATGCTTCTTAAACCAGCTGCGCAGTGTGGTTTCCTGCAGCAGCGGGATGGTGCGCTTTGGGGCAAAGCCCATCATTTTCTTGGCTATGTTGGCCGTGGTGTTATTCTTAAACAGGAAGTTGTATACACCCGGCGCCATGGCCGCCAGCTGGTTCGCCTTGGTAAAGTTGCCGACCATGCGAGTGCGGAAAGGAATGCCGTTGGCATCGTAATAGTGCTGCAGGAACTCTGACTTCAGCTTGGCTACGTCTACGTTAGAAGGGCACTCTGACTTACAGCCTTTACAGGAAAGGCAGGTATGCATGGTGTCCATGATTTCCTCGTGGTCGAAGCGGTTGTCCTTGTCAGAACGGGTCAGGAATTCGCGCATCATGTTCGCTCTGCCGCGGGTCGTGTCCTTTTCGTTGCGGGTCACCATATAGCTGGGGCACATGGTGCCACCGGTCAAATGCGTTTTGCGGCAGTCGCCGGAGCCGTTGCAAAGCTCGGCGGCACGCAGTACGCCACCCGCCTGGCTGAAACGGAAGACAGTGTTAAACTCCGGTGTCTCCTGTCCCGGCTCATAGCGCAGGAAAGTGTTCATGGAAGGCGTGTTCACAATTTTGCCCGGGTTGAAGATATTCACCGGGTCCCACACGCGCTTCACTTCCTCTACCAACCTGTAGTTGTCTTCCCCGATCATAAAAGGAATAAACTCGCCGCGCAAACGCCCATCGCCGTGCTCGCCGCTCAGGGAGCCCCGGTACTTCTTTACCAGGTGCGCTATTTCGGTGGCAATGTCGCGGAAAAGCTTGTTGCCTTCTTCGGTTTTCAGGTTGATGATAGGGCGCAGGTGCAGTTCGCCACTGCCTGCGTGGGCGTAGTGCACGCAGTATAGGTTATATTGCTCCAGCGTGAGGTTAAACTCCCGGATAAACTCCGGCAGGTCGGCCACATCCACCGCTGTATCCTCAATCACCGCCACCGGTTTGGCATCGCCCGGAACATTGGAAAGCAGTCCGAGGCCCGCTTTGCGCAGGTTCCATACCCTTTTGGTATCAGGTCCTGTCACGAGTGGGTAATGGTAGCCCAGCTTATTCTTTTCCAGGTCGCGCACGAGGGCATCTGCCCTTTGCTGCACTTTCTCTATGGTATCGTCACCAAGTTCCACCACCAGGATGGCACCTGGGTCGCCTTTCACGAAGAAGCGGTTCTGGCTATGCTCAATGTTTGTTTTGGTGCACTCCAGTATATAGTGGTCCATCAACTCACTGGCACTCGGCTTGTAATGCAGCGCCACCAGGTTTGCCCGCAACGACTCGTCTATGCTGTTGCAATGGATGCACAGCAGACCGGTTTCCTTTGGAGGGAGCGGGTTTACGTGCAGCTTTATTTCGGTCAGAAAAGCCAACGTGCCCTCAGAGCCGGCAATCAGTTTGCAGAAGTTAAAGGCCTCAGCACCTTCCGTAAACGGCTCCGACTCCAGCAGCAGGTCAATGGCATAGCCGGTGTTGCGGCGCTGGATGCTGGGCTTTGGGAACTCCCGCCGGATGTTTTCCTGGGAGGGCTTGTGCGACAACATGGCTTTGGTTGCCTGGTAAATGCGGGTTTCCAGTTCTCCGGACGTATTCTCTCCCCGGCACTTTGCCTCAAATTCTTCCTGGCTCAGCACCCCAAATTCTGTTTCCGTACCGTCGCTTAAAATAGCTTTCACGGAGATGGTATGCTCGCGGGTGCTGCCGTACACCACAGAGTTGGAGCCACAGGAGTTGTTGCCCACCATTCCCCCAATCATGGCACGGTTTGCCGTGGATGTTTCCGGTCCGAAGTAGAGGCCGTACTGCCTCAGGAACAGGTTGAGTTCGTCCCGGATAACTCCCGGTTGCACCCGTACCCAGCTTTCTTCCGGGTTCACTTCTAAAATCTGCGTAAAGGTGCGCGAAACGTCTACTACAATGCCATTGCCTACCACCTGGCCGGCCAGCGAGGTGCCGGCCGTGCGCGGGATAAGGGAAGTGCCTTCTTGGCGGGCAAAGGCGATCAGTTTTTTGATGTCTGCAACGGATTTTGGGAAAGCGACAGCCTGTGGCATTTCGCGGTAAGCAGAGGCATCTGTGGCGTACAGCGTACGCATGGTATTATCGAAGTAAAACTCCCCCTCCAGCTGTCCGGAGAAGTGTTTCAGTTTTTCTGAATTCATATAGTTCACGTTGCCTCCTGCTGTTCTATGGTGTAGCGGAGACAGGTTAAAGCGCTGATATTAGTATGGTAAAGAATATAACATGTTAAATATTGCTGCTATTCCTTAACGCTTTGCTCATGGAAAAGGAAGTGTGTTGCCTTTTTAACAAATATTCTTTTCCCGAAGGTAAGCACAGGCAAGCGAAAGTCAAAGAGAGAAGAGGCTGCTTAAGAAGCAATATGTGTGCGCCTCTTGTAATTTGGTTACTAAAGCAGCAAACACAGGAGGTGTTCAGGCAGGAGCAAAGGGGCTGTAACAGACGGGGGATGTGTTAATCTTGTAACCATGGCTTCTGATAGCCTGTTTATTAGGAATAGCACCCGGGGTGATTTTTATACTACATCAGGTGAAAGGAGGGGTAATCTTGTTATGTTCAAACAATTCGCAGTAAGGCTTTTTTCAATCATACTTCTCTTATTTCAGTTCATGACCGCCCCTGCAGTTGCACAAACTGCAGGACCAACACAAAGCGATACCGCACGCGTTGCTGTTACCATCGGGCTGCTTGGGCACTACGGCTTTATTATTCCACACTCCCGAGAGATTCGGGATGTGGCGGATGCGAACCCCTGGGGTGCGGAACTCGATGTTGGGTTTCATTTTACAAGTGCCAACGCCTGGCAATACCTGCAGGCCTACCCGAGGCTGGGCGTATCCCTGGCGTATTATAATTTTGATAACCCGGAGGTGCTGGGGAATGCTTATGCGCTGCTGGTATATGCAGAGCCTTTCCTTTCTGCGCACAAAAATTTCAGCCTGTCTTTTCGCCTAGGTGCGGGCCTGGCTTACCTGGATAACGTGTATGATCCGGAAACGAACCCTGAGAACCTCTTTTACAGCACGGCCATCAGTTTTCCGCTGGAAGCAAACGTGATGGCGAACTACAGGTTGAACAGGCATTTTATGCTGCGGGCCGGCGCCACCTATAAGCACATCTCCAACGGCGGTCTACGGCAGCCAAATAAAGGCATCAACTTTCCTACGGCTACAGTAGGCCTGCATTATGCCATACAGCCCGCCTCTTTCCCGGAAAGACAACCTACAGCGGGAAGCATGCAGGAGCATGAGCGGAATTACCTCTTTGCCCTGCAGGGCTCTTCACAGGACAGGGAGGACGACCCCTCCAAACAGCTCCCCCTTCTGGGGCTCGCGGCCTATGTGAGCCAGCCAGTGGGCAGGCTTAGCGCCCTTACCGCTGGTGCCGAGTGGGTGGCAGATTTTACTATCCGAAAGCAGTTGGAGCAAAGAGGTGAGGACACTGACTTTCAGCGGGGTGCCCTGCTGGCAGGTCATGAGTTCCGGATCGGCCGGTTCCGGTTCAGCCAGCAGCTGGGGGTGTATGTATATGCGCCACATGCTGCCCGCGATGCCGTGTACCAGCGCTATGGGCTTGAGTATCATACGGGCAACAAAGCGTTCTTTGGTATTAACCTGAAGGCGCACCGCCATGTAGCCGACTTCCTGGATGCGCGGGTGGGGCTTAGGCTATAAGCAGCGCAGTGGCCTTACTGCTTCTGAAGTTTAAAGGTAACGGCATTTTTCCCCTTTGGCTGTACAATGACGAGGTACATGCCGGGCGCATAGCCTTCCAGGTTAATTTCATAGCCGTTAGTGGCTGTAGCCTGGCTGATAAGGCGACCTGATAAGTCTGCTACTGTTACAGTTGCCCTGGTACCTGCCTGCAGTTCAAGTTTTGCTCTGCCTGATGTCGGGTTCGGAAACAGCTTTCATTCTGTATACCCTTCGGTAAGAGAGTGCAACAGGTGATTTTAATATATGAGCGTACATAAAAAAGCCGCTTTGGCAATTTGCTAAAGCGGCTTTTTCGTCGGAGTGGCGGGATTCGAACCCACGACCTCCAGCACCCCATGCTGGCGCGATACCAGGCTACGCTACACCCCGAATTTGCAGGCAAAATAAAAGCCCTGCACAACAAAAGCAAGGCTTTAAAAAAGGATGAGCTTAAAAATGTTTTACTTCGCTTTTCAGCAAACAGGAAGTGCTCAGCTGTAAGATACAGCCCCGTAAAGCAGTTCTTCTTATGTTGCTGTAAATCAAAAGCAACGTTAGTTTGCCATTGCTATGCGGGCTTCTTTCCTGAAAAACAAGGTTGAAATAGGGATAAACATAAATCCGGCGCAGGCAAAGGCAATGAACGACACTCTCAGGTTAAAAGCATGCGCCAAGTAGCCTATCATAGGTGGGCCAATCAGCATACCCACCATACCGTAGGTGGCGATAATGGAGATGGCCATGCCGGGGGAGTATTTTTTGGAGGCACCCGCCAAAGTAAAGGTCATAGGAATAACGGCGGCTGTGCCAAAGCCAACCAGCGAGAACCCAACCATGGCGGGCCAGAAGCTTGGGAAAAGGATGGCGAGTGCAATTCCTGAAAAAATAAAAACCGCACTCATTACATAGGTGGCCGGCATACCGATTCTCTCGATGATGCGGTCGGAGAGAAACCGCGCGAGTGCCATCGTCGCCATAAAAATCAGGTAACCGGAGGTAAATATATCCACCTGCACCACCTCCTGAAAATAAATGCCACTCCAGTCGAACATGCCGCCTTCGCAAATGGCCGCAAAAAATACCAGCAGTCCCAGGTACAGGATGTAAGGGTCTGGTTTGCCAAAAGCCAGTTTATTTCCGGAGGTAGACCGGTCGTTTCGCAACAGAAACCGGGAGGCAAACAGCGTTGCCAGGATCGTAAAGATAGTGACGGATACTAAATGCGGCGTTATGGAAATACCCAATGCAACCAGCAGGGTAGTAAACCCTACACCCACAATACCGCCTGTACTCCAGAGCCCATGAAACGAACCATTAATTTTACGGTTGTACTGCTTCTGTAGGGTAATAGCCTGCGTGTTCATGGCAATGTTAAGGATGCGCATGCTAAAGGCAAACAGGCAAATAGCCATGACCAGGGTAACTGTAGTTGTGGCAAAGCTGATAAGTGACAGGCAAACAGCATGTAGCACAAAGCCAAAAGACAAGGGTACCCTGCTGTCGAATTTCGTGAGAAGCCAGCCGGAGAAGGGGAGGCCTATCAGGGAACTGATGGGCATAGCGAGCAGGATGGTGCCTAACTCCGCCTCATTGAAATCGAAAGTGCTTTTGATAGTTGGAATTCGAGCTGCCCAGCTTGAAAAACTAAACCCGGAGAGAAAGAAAAAAGCACTTAGAGCAACCCGCTGCCTGACTTTTAAATCCATACGACACCATTTAAGCGACTGCAAATATCCTGAATAAGCTTGATAACCTGTCAGGTTGTGGGGTAAAATTAGTCAAATGCGCCCCGTGCGCCTGTAAACAACCTTGAAAGTGGTGGTGTAAATGGTTCTGTATCAGGAAAGCATGGATTATAAAAGCAAAGGAATGCCTGGTGCAGGTGCTGAAACTTCACGTGCTTAAAGTCAACAAGAAATGTGTCTTTTAGTATAAGAATTTATCAGCAGCCACCGGGATTAACTGGAGATAGGCTTTAAATTACTGCTGGTTCTGCTGCTTTAGATGCTTTTTTAACCGTTTAAAATCGCTCAAATTTGGAAAGCTTTCTACAGGACCTTTCGTTGGTATGGAACATTGTCATTTTTGCTTTAGCAGGTGCATTAGTCTGGGGGGCTGGTGTCAGACTCTCTAAATATGCTGACAAGATCATCGACAAGACGGGTATCTCAGAGGTTTTCATTGGCACGTTAGGACTTGCTGTCATTACTTCGCTGCCAGAAGTTGCCACAACAGTTTCAGCTACCCTGGTCGATAATGTGAGCATGGCCATCAACAATTTATTTGGGAGCATTGCCTTACAAGTTACAGTCCTGGCTGTTGCAGATGCTTTTATCAGGGAAACCTCACTAAGCGGTTCGCTTGAGAACCCTGTGTCCCGGTTTCAGGCCATCTGCCTTTCCTTCCTGCTTTCGGCGGCTGCCATTGCCATTCTATACGAAGACGTTGCTATCTTCCATGTAGGTCTTTGGTCGGTCGTTCTTTTTTGTCTTTACCTGGCACTCTTTTACATCATCAACTACTTCAAAAGAATGAAATGGTGGCTCACAGAGCCGGAGGAACGGGAAAGCATTGGCAAGGTAAAAGCCATTGTATCTAAGAGAATGGAAGAAATACAGGAAGAGGAAGAGCGTAAAGAAGAGGAAGGTGATAATGATGACAAAGATGAGGAAGGCGAGAAAAAGTTGTCTGAGGTTGTTATGTCCAAACTAGGGCTGTTCTTTCTATTGTCAGCATTTGGTATTTTGGTTGGAGGTTACTTGGTAGCCAATTCTGCAGACATTATTGCTGAAAGAACAGGCATCGGGTCCAACTTTATGGGATACTTTTTTGTGGGCCTTACTACTTCACTTCCTGAGTTAAGTACAACCGTTAGCGCTGCAAAATTAAAAAGGTACCGGATGGCTTTTAGTAACATCTTTGGCACTAACCTCCTGAATGTTGGCCTTGTCTTGCTCGCTGACCTGATTTATACGGAAGGGCCGGCTTTGGATGAGGTAGGAAGCTTTGCCGCAGCCGGGGCTGTTTTGGGTATTTTGCTGACAAGCATTTACCAGATAGGGCTTACCATCAAATACAAGAAAACTTTCTTCAGGCTGGGCTTCGACTCCATCCTGGTCGTCATTTTCTATATCATAGGAGCGACTATTCTGTTTAACATGCGGCAGGGTTAAAGGAAGGTATACACCTAATTAAAAGGAAACTTCTGGCGTTTACTTCTCAATTGTTAGTAAAGCCCAGGAGTTTATCTTTTCAAGTTTGCAGTTATGTTGTGATATCTATCCCCATAAAGCACCTTAAATCAGACAAACCTTTTTCTATTCGTTGGCACGGGGTGAAAGTGTTTCCAGTCTTTGTGTTGAGCGCCTGGGGGTAGGGGCCCTCTATTTGGAGATTTTTACGTGCCGCGTGAGCGGCAGCGCCCTGGCGCAGAAAAACTCCCAGCGCGATGCATAAAGACGAGGCCTCTCGGCCTGGAGAGCGCAGGCAGGAACAATGAAACTATAGCAAGCTGCCGCTGGAAGAATTGAGTCTACGGGAGCTTAGACTGGTCTGCATGCTACTCTATACCATGGAACTTGGTTCATGCAATTTGTTACTGATTCAGGGTAGCAGGTTTGCTTTTGCAGACGCTCAGGAAGATGAAATTGTAAGCACAGGCAGATACGAAGGCGCTACTTGATATACTTATCAAAGCTTCCTCTTTTGTCCTCCACTTTTCCTCTGGGAAGCGTCAGGGGAATCAAGACGATGCCGCAAATGACGCTGTTCCACATGGCAGTATCATTGTCTGTTCCTAAAACCCATGGAGCCGCGATAAGCCAAAGGCCGAACAGTATCTGAAGGTATCGCAGGGGGCGGCCTACCTCCGACATGGCAATGACGGCAAATGCAACAATAATGGCACCTGTTAAATAACTGCTGTTGGCAATCTGGCCACTATATCCTAAAACACCTGGAGCAGCCATTATCCACATCCCTATCAGCATGATGATAAACTGATTCCAGGGCCTGAGAAATAAGTCGTGATAAACTTCACTAAAGGTGTGCTCCAGCAGTGTTTCCGGATTTTTTGTTTCTTCCATGTCACCGCCTTCCATGGTGGCGCCAAACCAAAAGGAGGTCCAATAGGAGGTGCCCCGCCTTTTTTTCTCCTGTCGCATTACTTGTATGGTAGCCAGCACTTCGTCAATAGTGAACGGAATCATGAGAAGGGAAACCATGGCGCTCGTCAGGCACAACGTACACCAGTACCCTACTGACACCGGCTGCAGGATAACGAGGGTAATGCTTACTATTCCGAGCGGAACTATCAGAATACCGAATATAATCACTACCCAGGGCATGGTGCGCCAGCGGTGGGTGCCTCCGGCTAAACCAAACAGCACATCAATGATGTAGGAGAACGCCCCCAGTGTAGCATCAGAAACCGGGAAAGACTCCGAAACAGCAGACGTCAGAACCTTCCGGGTGCCGTCACCAAAAAAAGGATCCCACACGGTGTTGATGTATTCCAGTTGAAAGGCACCCATGTAGCGGGCAACAAAAAAACCGAGCCAGGCTAAAAAGACCACCGGTACGCGTTGGTTCCAGGAAGAAGGGTTATAGTTCCAGCCGGCCGGCACATTGGGTCCCGGCTGTGCGAACAATTTAATACCCGGCTGCCTGGGAATAACGATGCCGAAGATGACCAGAAGCGTACCTATCAGGTAATTAATCAGCAGGCCACTCCCTTCCTTGGCCCAGAAAACCATAGGGGCAATAAAAAGCCAGACACCTAAAAAAACAATTCCCCACTGCGCCCAAAGCTTATAAGGCTTCATGGCAAAGTAACTCAGCCCGATAACCAGAAAGCCTGCCAGGATGTCGTTCCAGACCATAGCCGGTACTTTGTAACCAAAAGTGGGAGGGTTTGCGATAAGCCAGAACCCTAACACAAGCGTGCAGTAATAAACCCAGCTTATTCTTTTATGGTGTTCTTCATGATCTTTCTGCTTCTCATCAGGAAACATGTCTTTTTTTACAAAAAACAGGTTACGGAAAGTAAGGTCCATCTTTCTAGGTGTTTACACTGAATGTTGAAAACGATGGTAAAGCACTACAACCGGAAGTCGAAACTTCCGGAGTGCCTTTCTGAAAGCTTATGTAGCTGTCCTCCCCATTCAACCCCATTTCGCACAGAAACAACTACTTCGCCTCATACTCAAATCAGATGAACGCATCCACCTTTTTTTTGTTTGAGGGTGTCTCCTGGTGACCAAGGGGCGTAGTCAACTGGTTACTAAATGGAATACCTGCGTTTGTATAAGCTTCCGTAGCTACGGCTTATTCAGCGCCTCATCCACATTCCTTTTCGTAGTCTATGGCTGTGTGCTCTTAGCCTGTGGGTGCGCATGTTCCTGTTCTGCACTGTATAGCTGACCCGGGAACTTCACAGAAAAACTGGAAGCGGATCCACTTCGTGCAGGCAAAACAGCGGTGTCTGGAAAGGTTATGGGCAGGATAAAGGCATGGCCTTAGTGCCAGGGTGTAATCCTTGAAAACAATGTGGAAATAAACAGTCTTACTTGCAGGGATGGCAGGTTTAGGAGGTTGAAAAACGGAACAGCTTTCCTGTTGCTGCAAAGTGTGTTACTGGAGTAGGGGGTAAAACGGCTGCTTCTGTGCCTGTTGGATAAGTACGTATTGAAAATCAGTATATATTTTTCGCAGGCAAATCGTACATAAACGTTAGATGTTTAGTTCTATGAAACATAAGCCAATCACGACACAGGATGAGTACAACACAATAGCTTTCCGCATAGAGCTGTTAAAAGACGGGGAGGCGGGTTCGGATGAAGCAGAAGAACTGAAACTATTAACGAGGTTAATCGTGGAGTATGAAAGCAAAAGGCAGCAACCAAAAAAGTGATGTGCTGAGGCTATTGTGTACATACGTCGCTGCTTTTAACTCTTCTTTTCAGAAGGAGGCAGGGCACACTGTGATAGATGGAATCTACAGCTGCAGCATAGAGGCACTGTAGGGGTTGGAGAGAAGTTTGCGGAACACCTCCCAGCGCCTTTCCGGATTGTCTGCTGTGCCACTCTGTGCCTCCACATGCTGGCGCACCAGTTCCTGGCCCAGGTTGTAGTTGATGACATAACTCCTGTAGCGGTCAAAAAAGCGTGTGCGTTGCAGCGCCTTGTCTTTGTCGTAGAAGTTATACTTTACAAGCATGTCGGCGGCTTCTTCACGGCTGATGTGGCCGTCGAGGTACAGGCGGGCCGCTTCGTTTCCGGCAAAGTTCAGCTGCGCAATTTTATTCAGGATAACATAGTAGCGTTCGGCTTCTTCAGGGTTAAGGTCTGCCAGCGGGAATAACACATCTTTCTCAAACTGAATACGTTCGGCGGGAGGAAAAGCGACTTCTATGCCATAGTTGGCGCTGCCTTCTGCTATCAGCGACTGCGGGCTGAACAAAGGGTAAACAGCATATTCTTTCCAGCCACGGTTGTTTACCAGTTCTTCCTCCAGCAGTACGTTGTAAACGTGGTGTCCCGGGTAGCCCTCGTGCCCGGCCAGGTCGATGGCCCGCTCAATGTTAATCGGGAAGTCAGTGTTAATCTGAATGAGGCTATAGCTGTTGCCCTTAAAGTAATTGTAACCGGACCATGGTTTATCTGTAACAAACTCTACTTTAAAGTTTTCATTTTTGGGTAAGTCATAATGCGCTTTCGTTCTTCTGCGTGCCTCTGTAATGGCAGCCTGGAACACCGTGTCGAGCTTTTCTTTCGGTATCACAAACCGGTTTTTATAAGCGGCCCAACGGCCTGCCATGCTGCCTTCGCCCGGAAGCAGGGTGTCCAGTGTCTGCAGCAGGGAATCGAAGTAAGAAAGCTCGTAATGTGGTGGTACGGCATCGTACAGCAGTTTTGCTTCCTCATCAAAAGAAAGCTTTCTACCCTGCATCATCTCCACTTTGGTGATGCTGGCCAGTACCTGTTTCTGCAGCATCGTAATTCTCCTTTTCTCCAGCGCCGACAGCCCGGCAGTGTCCTGTGCCGTAAGCCCTTGCTGCACCAGCCGTAACTCCTGGAGTAAAGTGGTTCCCGGGAAAGTATCGGCAGGGGCTGCGGTTGGTTTCCACTCCTCCGGCCCGTAATAGGCATCCACAAAGTCGCTGTCGTACTGGCCAATCTGCAGCAGTGTCTTTACATACTGCTCGGCCAGTGCATCCATGGATGGTACACTTGCCTCCTGCTGCTTTGCAGACGTACACGCCCCAAGCAAAATCAGGCATACGATGGCGAAGAGGTGGTTCAGGGACTGCAGTTTCATGTTGTTTTGGTTTAGAACAAGAGGCAATGTAAGCTAGAAGCTATCTCAAAAATACCTAAGCATTATCTTCATGCACGCGAGCAGCAGGAATGCCAGGTAATTATCAGCCTTCTTTTCCTGTCTGACCAAGGTTCTTCT
>NZ_BAAGXV010000053.1:0-12066 GCF_054779655.1 Pontibacter brevis | reverse complement strand
GCAAAGAAGCCCCGCCTCATCGACGAGAACCTCTACAAGGACCGAAACAAGATAGAGCGCTTCTTCAACAGAATCAAGCACTACCGCCGCATCGCCACCCGATACAACAAGACTGCCTCTAGCTTTCTGGCATTCCTGCACCTGGCTGCAGCCATGACACTGCTGCTATAATTGTCAACGCAGCCTAACAGTTATCGTATATCAAGCAATACCTTCAGCATTTGGCAGCAGGGCTACTTAAAGACATGGCTATCCGGATAAGTCGCATTGCTAGTAAATCAAATTAGTGTATTTTTGCACCCAATCAATTTTACCAACATCACCCTATACATTTATGGAAGCGGCTGCTTTATATCTTCGCTTTAAGGAGAACCTGGCTACAGTGGTTGGTGCTCTTAACAGCCCCCTTGAAATACGTTCAATGCCTTACAACACCTCTTTGCCGCTGGAGGTAAACCTCCTGGCAGATGTGCTGCGGCTGCATGGGCTGGAGTTCAGCTCCGAGACACCAGGCACGAAACGTGTACAGGATTTCCAGCAGTGGTACCTTCAGAACGAGGAGAAAGTAAACGAAGTGATGCACCGCGTGCTGGATGACAAGAGAGCCTATATGAGAACGGCTACCGGGGTAGTATTGCAGAAAGAGATGCTGTACCGCCGTTTAGAGTACTTTAAGGAGGCGGCACACACGTTGCTGGTTATGATGAAACAGCAGAAACTACATAGCCCAAAACACTTTAACTACCCTTTCCTGAACGCATAAAGCTTCAGAGCAGCAGATATAGAAAGGCCAACGCTGCTGTAGTAACGCTGGCCTTTTTTATTTCTGTTCCATTACAATGCCGTGTAACTGAACCTGCCAAGAAGTCAATGAAAGTAAAATAACAGCTACGTTGTCATTTCGAACGCAGTGAGAAATCTGTCATATTGCGGGGTTATTAAATAACACAGTTTCTCACTGCGTTCGAAATGACAGGAAGTTCATGGCATTTGTGATAGCCTTTTTGTAGAGGCTTTGATATATGAAGTTCACATTAGTGAGAAAGCCTAATTACTTCCGGATGGAGGTATGGCTGTCTTTGGAGTGCTCCAGGTTCAGTTCTCCTTCAGGCTGCTTTTTCATACTGTCGGCCGCCATGTCGCCGGCAGGTCCTTTGGCTATGAGCGTGCCGCCGTCAACAGGCCAGACAGCTCCCGTTACATAAGAGGCCTCGTCGGATGCCAGGAACAGGTACACATTGGCTACTTCCTCTGGTGTACCTCTGCGCCCCATCAGTGTTCCCTGCGTCACCATCTGCTCCATCTGGCTGTCCATTGGCCCGGTTTCCTTGTGCGTCCAGCCGGTGTCAATCGGGCCGGGGGCCACTATGTTGCAGCGTACGCCTTTCTGCACCTGTTCAGCTGCCAACCCTTTTGTAAAGGCATGGTTAAACCCTTTGGTGCCTCCATAAGGTGCATTCTGCGCAATCCCCAACACTCCGGACTCAGAACCAGCTGTCACTATGTTTCCTTTTGTTTTCTGGAGCTCCGGCAGGGCGGCCTTGCTCATCACAAAAGTTGTCTTTACGTTGTTCTTAATCATGTATTCAAAGGCCTCTTCTGAATACTCTGACAGCATGTTTGTCTCCGGAAAAGTACCAGCGTTGTTGATCAGGATATCCAGCTTTCCGTACTGCTTCACGGCCAGTTCCACACAGCTCCTGGCATTGGCAAGAGACGATATGTCGGCAGTGAACGGTATAGCGGTGCCTCCCTCCTCCTGTATTCCTTTCACCACGTCCTCTACCGGGTCTTCGGGGAATCCGGCTACCACTACACTAGCCCCTTCTCTGGCGAATTTCTTACTAATGGCTTCGCCTATACCTGCGCCACCGCCTGTCACGATAGCCACTTTTCCTTTAAGTCTGTCTCCCATTTTGTATTCAGTTTTTTTGCTTATTTTAATCTTACGTTCGTCCATTCAAACGGCAAAAGCAGCAGCACAGTTAGCACATGTACGAATGTGGCGCCTGGCATCGCATTTATTTTCTTTCACGTATGTACAAATGCGGCACCCTCTCAAACTCTAAAAGGATAAACCATGAGCTTTTTATACAATACTTTACCGGATTCATACGAGGAGCAGCTGGATACAGAGCACCTTACACTAAGGCCTTACGAGGAAGGCGACGAAAGCGACTTTATGCGCCTTTTACAGGAAAACACGGCCTATCTTAATCCTGCTTTTGCCGGGCGCCTGGCACGGGTGCGGGTGCTGGAGGATGCGAGAACGCAGGTGCGTCAGCTGCGAACAGAGTGGGACAACCGCCGCACCTTTGACTTTGGCGTCTGGCAAAAAGAAGACAATGCCTACATTGGCAACATCGCTCTGAAGAACCTGGACCGCACCATACCCAAGGCAGAGCTAGGACTATACTTTACAGAATGGCCCAACAGTAAACAACTGGCACAAGAGGCACTGGAGGCAATATTACAGTTTGCTTTCGAAGCTCTGAA
Organism: Pontibacter brevis; assembly: GCF_054779655.1. Taxonomy (NCBI): domain Bacteria; kingdom Pseudomonadati; phylum Bacteroidota; class Cytophagia; order Cytophagales; family Hymenobacteraceae; genus Pontibacter; species Pontibacter brevis. The sequence continues at coordinate 9,570 of NZ_BAAGXV010000053.1, read as the reverse complement.
GCTGAACAAGGTATACATGCGCTGCACGAGTGCCAACGAGAGCTATGGCGCCTTAGCTGAGAAAAATGGCTTTGTAAAAGAAGGAGTACTTCGCAACGACTACCGGGGTGCCGACTCTGACGAGCTGCTGGACCTAAGCTACTACGGCCTGACACGTGAGGATTTTGAAGCGAGACAACAGGAACAGGAGCAGGCGAACGCTGCCGCACTGGCGTAATCAATTTTGAATGATTGAATAACTGAATAATTGAATAAAGCCAGGTTTAACAGCAGGTGCTACCTCCTCGGCCTGGCCACAAAAAACTCTGTATCAAAGGTGAGGTAGAAGGCGTTAGAGAACTCCAGCTTTGGGTTGTCCAGGTCCAATACCGGTTCAAGGCGAAACGTCAGGTACAGGTTATCTATGATTTCAATGTCTTTCATCAGCCGCAGAATCAGCAGTTCCCGCTCTTCCTGCAGGTAGTCCGGGTACTTAAAGGTAGTGGAGGCAGACTGGTACAGCCTTCCTCCCAGTTCTGTGATATAGCTGTTTCCCCGCCAGTAGCTCAGCATCACATCCTGGTACCTGGTATCCACACCGACATTCAGGTAAATACCGTAACCTTCCGTGTAAGGCAGCTGATATTCATCTGAAAAGTCTTTATAACCCACAATGTAGTTTTTTGTGTAGAGCCGGTGCAGCACCCTGCGGCTATACTTCTTCTCCAGTTCAAAGCCGATAGCAGCGTTTGCCACCGTCGTAACCGGCAGGGGTGAAGCATCAATCTGCCCTCCTTTGTGCAGGGCGGTAAATTGTATTGGCAGTGTCAGGCGCAGACTTTCAGCGGTGTTGCCTCTTCCCTCCTGCTCCAGCAGCAATATGTTTACTGCTGCCCCGCCATTTACTTGCTCCTGGTCGTCCTCTCCCCTGTATAGCATGTGGTTCCAGTCAATCCAGGCGTCCAAAGCAACGTAGTGCGTGTTCAGCTGGTACTGCAGGCCATTCTCGAGCCGGTTCGTAATCACGCGCTCAAAATCGTAGAGCAGTTCGATGTACCCGTGATTCAGATTCCCCTCCAGCGTGCCAAACAGCAGCGCCCAGTTCTCCTTCTGTATCTTGGCTGTAAATGTGGGGGCGATTTCCTGGTAGCCAGTGCTGCCAAAGTCTTTCCAGAGGAAAACACCCGCCTCCAGGCGCACAAAGGGAGCAGGATAATAGGCAAGTTCAGGGTTGAGGTGATAACCAAATAAAGTGTAGCCGTCGGCAATCTTATTGAAGTACTCGTTGTTCTTAGAGAAGCCAAAGGCATACAAGCCAATTCTAACCTCATTAGCATTTCCAGGTTCTACAGGTATACGCTGCCGTAACACATTGTTATTCAGCTGAGCTTGCACAAAGCAGCTATAAACCAACAGAAAACAAAGCAGAAACCCCCTAAAATAGCTCATAAATAAGTATGACAGATGGCACAAAAAGCACTGCAGCTATGTTATAATCAGAGGGCACAGAACAGCTAAAATATTTAGCAAAATACCTGATGAGTTTTTTGCAAGTTGGCTCCAAAAGTAGTAATTTCACCTTCAATATAAAGCTAAATAAAATAAACACATGAGTGTAAGCAACGAAAAACTTAAAGCGCTACAGCTAACCATGGACAAGCTTGACAAGACATACGGTAAAGGCACCGTAATGAAGTTGAGCGATAACAAGGTAGAAGACATACCTGCTATATCCACTGGCTCGCTGGGGCTTGATATTGCTTTGGGTATCGGCGGTTTACCACGTGGCCGTGTCGTAGAAATCTACGGTCCGGAATCGTCTGGTAAAACCACTCTTACCATGCACTGCATTGCCGAAGCGCAAAAGAAAGGCGGCATGGCTGCGTTCATTGACGCAGAGCACGCATTCGACAGAGTGTACGCCCAGAAGCTTGGCATTGATACAGAAAACCTGTTAATCTCTCAGCCTGACAACGGAGAGCAGGCACTTGAAATCGCTGACCACCTGATTCGCTCAGGCGCTATAGATATTATTGTAATTGACTCTGTTGCCGCTCTTGTGCCGAAAGGCGAACTGGAAGGCGACATGGGTGACAGCAAAATGGGTCTGCAGGCACGTTTGATGTCGCAGGCACTGCGTAAGCTGACCGGTACCATCAACAAAACAGGATGTACCTGTATCTTTATCAACCAGTTGCGTGAGAAGATTGGTGTGATGTTCGGTAACCCGGAGACAACTACCGGTGGTAATGCCCTGAAGTTCTATGCTTCTGTGCGTCTGGATATCCGCCGTATCGGCCAGATTAAGGAAAGTGCCGATAACATTACAGGTAACCGTACCCGTGTGAAGGTGGTAAAGAACAAAGTAGCGCCTCCTTTCAAAGTGGTGGAGTTCGATATCATGTATGGCGAGGGTATCTCTAAAGTAGGAGAGATTCTTGACCTGGGTGTGGATCTGGGCATCGTACAGAAGTCAGGTTCGTGGTTCTCTTACGACGGCAACAAATTAGGCCAGGGCCGTGATGGCGTGAAGCAAATCCTGCTCGACAACCCGGAACTGATGGAGGAAATCGAAGGAAAAATCAGAGCCATTGTAAAAGGTGAGCCAGAGAAAGTAGCCGCAGCGCTGGATGATTCAGCCGCAGCAGCCGCAGAATCAGAGTGAACATTATTCCCAGAACTGAAATAGCAAAAAGGGCGTTGTATAAAGCAGCGCCCTTTTTTATTTGTTACAAATTGCTTAGCTGCTAGTCTATATATATCTTAAGACCGCATTAACGGTTCATTCTGAAGCATAAAGAATGAATTTTGATGTGGACCGAGCCAATGAGGCACAGTTGGTACAAAACTTGAAGTGAACAGAATTAGAATATTCTGATCACCTGAAACAGAAGGAAATATATGAAGAAGTTTTTCCCTGGGCTCCTGATACTAACATTGATAGTAGCTGGCTTTGTCACAAAAGACAGAATGCGCAGCATACCGAATGACAGCTTCACGTCAGGAGAAGTGCTGAAGTATAAAGTGCATTATGGTCTTATTACGGCAGCAGATGCAGTAATCGAAATAGCTCCCAACCTGCACTATGTTAACAACAGGCCATGCTACCGCACCACCGTAACAGGTAAAACAAATGGCTCCTTCGACCTTTTCATAAAGATACGCGACACCTGGCAATCTTATATTGATACAGCCGCTATTGTGCCACAGCGTTTTTACAGGAACATTGAGGAAGGCAACTACCGCAAACGTGAGACGGTTAATTTTAACCATTACATGAACACCGCTGTTGTAGAGACAAAGAAAAAGAACAAGCCAAAGGACACAGACAGCTATAAAATTCCTGACAATGTACAGGATATCGTGAGCGGATTTTATTACCTGCGCACCCTGAACTACGACAAGATGCAGGTTGGCGACAAGCTGAACGTACAAGGCTTTTTTGATGACGAAACCTTTAATATGCAGGTAACTTATAAAGGCCGTGAAGTAGTAAGCACAAAAGCCGGCGACATAAGAGCTATCAAACTCACGCCAAGAATGCCAAAGAACAAGATGTTCAACGGAGAGGATGCCATTACTGTCTATCTTTCCGATGACAAAAATAAGATACCAGTGCTGATACAGGCGGAGATGTTTGTAGGCTCCGTAAAAGTAAACCTTTACGAGTATAAAAACCTGAAGCATAAAACTGCATTGTTAGCGCAGAAGTAACAGAAGCCGGCTACGTTGCCGGCTTTTTCTTTGCAGCTATACACCAACCCTGCTTGTGTTAAGAAAATATTATGATTTTATAGGCTAATGCTAAATTGAGGTAAGGAATGATATATTTACATCGGGAAATGGTAATGCAGCAGGATCTTTCAACCTGTTAACGTACCACAAAAGCTTGACATGGTGCCGAGCTTGCCGCCTCACCACTCCTGCCAAACTCTAATGCTATTGTAACGTGCAAACAGCAACAAACTATAAGATATTAGTAGTAGACGACGATCCGGATATCGTAGAGATGCTACAGTACAACCTGACACGCGAAGGGTATGAGGTAAGTGAGGCAGACAACGGCAAAAAAGCCATCGCAGTAGCCCAGGCAGTAAAGCCCGACATTATTCTGATGGACGTTATGATGCCTGTGCTGGATGGCATTGCTGCCTGCAGACAGCTGCGCGAAATGGAGGATTTCCGTAACACGCACATCATATTCCTGACAGCCCGCGCAGAGGAGTTCTCAGAAGTGGCGGCCTTCGAGGCCGGCGCCGACGACTTCATCACGAAGCCCATCAAGCCAAGGGCGCTGCTAAGCAGACTGGCCGCCTTTACCCGCCGCGATTCGGCACATGAAGAGGACAATAAGGTAATCGAAGCAGGCGACCTGCGTATAGACCGCACCAGCTTTGCCGTTTATAAAGGTGACGAGAAGATTACCTTACCCAAGAAAGAGTTTGAACTGCTCTCCTTCCTGGCCTCCACTCCAAACAAAGTGTATACCCGCGAGGAGTTGCTGAACAATGTATGGGGGAACGATGTGTATGTGATTGCCCGCACCGTAGATGTGCACATCCGGAAAGTACGGGAGAAGATTGGCGAAGAAAACATCAAAACTATAAAAGGCGTGGGCTATAAGTTCAACAATGATTAAAAATGAATTTTAACTCCCGTACGCTTGCCCTAATCATTTCACTGGCGGTAGCATTTGTGCTCACCGCCTTTCTTGCTTTAGCGACCTACTTTTCCTGGCAGGGCCTGATTGTGGCTCTGGTCATGGTATTCATCAGTTGCTTTCTGTTGATTTACTTCTCTTATGAGGCGTTGGTATTTCGGGAAGTAAAAAATGTGTATTCCAGTCTCGAGAAGCTACGCCGGCAGGATTTCAAGAAAGTGGAAAGCAAGTCTACCTTCACAGCAGACCCTTTGAGGAAAATCAAGGAAGACATTTATATGATTGCAGCGGGGAAACAGCAGGAAATAGACGAACTGAAACAGCTGCAAACCATGCGCCGGGAGTTTCTTGCTGATGTGTCGCACGAACTGAAAACACCTATCTTCGCTGCACAGGGCTTCATACACACGCTGCTGGATGGAGCCGTAGACGACCCTAACGTGCGCGATAAGTTTCTGCAGAAAGCAGCCAAAAGCCTGGATGGCCTGGATGCGCTGGTGCAGGACCTTATCAGCATCTCACAGTTTGAAAAGGGTGTGGTTAAAATGCAGAAGCGCAACTTCGATGTAGTGCCGCTAGTGCAGGAGGTTTTTGAACAGCTAGAGCAAAAAGCCGCACAGCACGAGATTATGCTGCATTTAGAAGTCGGCCCGGACGAACAGGTAATGCTGTTTGCTGATCCGAACCGCATCCGGCAGGTGTTTATCAACCTCCTGGACAATGCTATTAAGTATGGCAACAAGGGAGGTAACATATGGGTGTACTTCGACGAGGGCCGCAAGAAATTCACCGTTACCGTTAAAGACGACGGAAAGGGCATCGGCCAGGAACACATCAACCGTATTTTCGAGCGCTTCTACCGCATCGACAAAAGCCGCGCCCGCGACACTACCAGCACCGGCCTCGGCCTTGCCATCTGTAAGCACATAGTGGAAGCCCATCGCTCCGTCATCGCCGTTAAGAGTGAGATAGGCAAAGGCACCACCATCCGCTTCAAGCTGCAGAAGGCGAAGTAGGAGGTCAATACAAACCTTGGGAGCTTAAAATTGCGTATCTTTGCAGGATGGGCAGCCCTACTTACAGCGGCGCCTGAACAAAGTACAGCAACACATGAAATACCCGGTTTTCAAAGACCTTATCATATTCGAGAACGAAGATTTTATTGTAGTTAACAAGCCACCCTTCCTGTCGACACTGGAAGACCGCACGCCCAACACTACGAACCTGCTCAAGATTGCCCGCCAGTATAATCCTGACCTGCAGGCCTGCCACCGCCTGGACAAGGACACGTCGGGCTGCCTGGCCTTTGCAAAGAACGCAGAAGCTTACCGCCACCTTTCCATGCAGTTCGAGGCTCGCGAGGTGTATAAGGTATACCACGCTGTAACCTGGGGCACACACAAATTTGAGGAGCAGCTGGTAGACCGCGCCATTTCGCCGAGTGCCAAAGGAGTAGCCAGGTTATCGCCACAGGGCAAGCCTGCAGAAACTTACTTCAACACCCTTGAAAATTATAGCCGCCACACATTGGTGGAGTGCCTTCCGGTTACGGGCCGCCTGCACCAGATACGGGTGCACCTGGCTTATCTCAAAGCCCCAATTGTCAACGATGCCTTGTATGGCGGGGAGCCGCTGTACCTCAGCAGCCTGAAACCCAAGCGTGGCTATAACCTGAAGCAGCAAACAGAAGAACTGCCCCTGATCAAGCGCTTTGCCCTGCACTCGTTTAACCTGGGGTTTGTACTGATGGATGGAGAACCTGTCAAGGTAGAGGCACCGTACCCGAAAGATTTCGCGGTATTAGTAAAGCAGCTTCAGGCGCATTGATTTTAGAAGGATAAACTTAAGTAGAGGCGCAAATCATTGCGCCTCTTTTTATTTGCTGGCAGCTTCAGACTTTCTTTTCCTACATGTAATAAGACGCAAAGCAATAAATTCTACGCATTCACCCGAAGCACAATCTTGCCAACGTTCTTATTCTCCTCCATGTAGCGGTGTGCGTCTGCCACTTGCTCCCAGTCGAAAACAGTGTCCACAACGGGCTTCATCTGGCCGCTCTCAAAATGTGGTTTGGCAAAGTGCCACATCTCTTTTGTGAGTTTCATCTGGTAGGCGAGCGTACGGGAGCGCAGGGTGGAGCCCATAATGTGCAGGCGCTTCATCAGGACTTTGCGCAAATCAAGCTCATCCACTTTGCCACCACCCAGGCTGGCAAGCAACACCAGGCGGCCGTCCAGGCGCAGGCATTCTATGTTGGGCTTAAAATAAGGGCCCGCAATAAAATCCACCACCACATCTACCCCTTCACTGTTTGTATGCGCCAGCACGGCATCCTCAAAAGCAACTTCTTTGTAGTTGATGGCTTTGTTCGCTCCCAGGTCAAGGCATGCCTTCAGCTTCTGCTCCGATGCCGTTACGAGCACTTCCGCCTTTAGGGCCCGCGCCAGTTGTATGCCTGCCGTGCCCACACCGCTTGCTCCCGCATGTATCAGCGCCCGCTCCCCCGCTTGTAGACTGCCAAGCCACACCAGCGCCTGGTAGGCTGTCAGGAACACCTCGGGTATGGCCGCAGCTTCTTCCATGCTTAAATTCTCCGGCACAGGCATGGCCATTTCTTCGTGTATGATGGCGTATTCCGCATAGCCGCCACCGGGGAGCAAACCAAACACCTTATCCCCTTTTTTAAAGCGTGTGCAGCTGATGCCGGCTTCTACTACCTCGCCTGCCATCTCTAATCCTAATACCGGGCTTGCCCCTTTCGGCGGTGGGTACTTTCCCTGTCGCTGTAGCGTATCGGCACGGTTCAGCGCAGTAGCCTGTACCCGTACCAGCAGCTCGTAAGGGTTTGGCAGTGGCTTTTCGTATTCTCCAAGCACCAGTTGCTCTGGTCCTCCCGGCTCTTTTACAAGTATTGCTTTCATTTCTGTTGAATTAGGTATAAGAATTTAGACGCAGGACAGTGGCAGAAAGATATTCAGCAAGAGAGTAATGCACCAGACTCACCCGCAAAACGACTTAACAAGCTATCCGTCAGCAGAAAACTAAAAAGTTTTTCTGTATTTAGCAGTCTTTATTACGAAATTTTCGTAAATATACGAAAATTTCGTAGATATATGGAAAAGCTTACGCAACAGGAGGAAGAGGCCATGCAGGTTATATGGTCATTAGACGGCGGATTTATCAAGGATTTTCTGGAAAAACTTCCGGAGCCTAAGCCACCCTACACCACGCTCGCTTCCACAGTAAAGAATCTGGAAAAGAAGGAATACCTCTCCAGTGAAAAGCTGGGAAACACCTACCGCTATGCTCCCCTGATAAAAGAAGAAGATTATAAGAGAAAGTTTATGAGAGGCTTTGTTGGTGACTACTTTAAAAACTCTTACAAAGAGCTCGTGGCCTTTTTTGCAAAGGAAAAGCAGATAAGTGCCGAAGAACTGAAGGAGATTATAGACATGATCGAGAACAAAAAATCAGAATGATATGCCAGACCTGATCTTATACCTGCTCAAAGTTAATGTGGCGCTGCTGCTCTTTTACCTGGCTTACCATGTGTTGTTGCGGCGGCTTACCTTCTATCATCTGAACCGCCTGTTCCTGGCGTTCGGTGTGCTGTTCTCTGTGGTGTATCCGCTCATCGATCTGTCTGTGCTGCTCAGCCAGCACGAGGAGATAGCGGTAGTCCACACGTATGCCGCCATACCCGCCTGGGCTCCTATCCTTACCGCCACGCCTGTGCAAGCTACAGCGTTCAACTACTGGCTCATACCCCTCATGCTGTTCTGGTGTGGCACCGCTATTATGGCAGGAAGAATACTGGTGCAGTTTTTTTCACTCTTCACTATACACCGCGCTTCTGAACCTGCCTCTTATGAAGGAATCAGCTTTAGAAAAATAAGCGGTATCAGGGAAGCTTTTTCTTTCTGGCAAACTATTTACCTGAACCCGGAACAGCATAAAAAAGAAGAACTGCCATCTATACTCCGGCATGAGCTAATTCATGTAAAGGGATGGCACACCCTGGATGTACTGCTGGCAGAACTGAGTTCAGTGCTTTACTGGTTTAACCCCGGAGGATGGCTGATGAAAAAGGCCATGAAAGAAAACCTGGAGTTTATTGCCGACCAGCATGTCATGAGCGCAGGAACAGACAGAAAGGCTTACCAGTACCTCCTCCTTAAAGCTGCAGGCACATCCGAACCGCAGCTCGCCAATCAATTTAATTTCCCATCATTAAAACGAAGAATACTTATGATGAACAAAAGACCGAGTACCAGAACAAATCTGCTGAAGTTTCTGACAGTAATTCCGGTTGCAACTGCTCTTCTGATGTTCTCTACTGGTGCTGCACAAAACCAAGCGCCAACCATTGAACGGGTAGTTACGGAAGTCAGAATAGATGCCCCCGTACAGGATACCGCTCATTTACCGGAAGACCAAAAGGCCTTCCTGCACCGGAACCCGACTGTTAGGAGCATAGCTTGGATGCCCCATGACATGGATAAAATGGTCATCTCCCTGAAATCCGGCAGCACCGAAGTATATAATCTAAACGACAGCAGGAGCATAGCTGCAGCCAAAGACAAGTACGGGGCACTGCCTGCAGTACCTGCGCCACCAACGCCCGGAGAAGAACTACCTCCCCCTCCGCCACCAGCACCCGGAGAAGATTTGCCCGCACCACCGCCAACACGCCAGCAGCATATCCTTATTCCGGATAACGATGCTTATTACAAAAACAACTTACCAGCAGACTACAAAGCATTCCTGAAACGAAACCCCTCAGTAAAGCAGGTAGGCTGGAAGTTTGACAGCAACAAGGACTGGAGTTTAGAGGCTATCTCAAAAATGGGAATCCCAGCTTGAGTTAATATGTTGGTTTCTCATGGAGTTGACAAACGAGCAATGGGAAAGGGTAAAAGACCTTGTGCCAG
>NZ_BAAGXV010000052.1:0-11620 GCF_054779655.1 Pontibacter brevis | reverse complement strand
GTGGCAGTAGGGGCAGTTTACCTGGATAGTTATCTCGCACATAACTTCCTATAAACACCCTTGCTGCCATACTTATTCCAACATCATACATTCTAGAACACAGCCGGAAATTGAAATCAAGAATATCCCAGAACTCCTGATCTGTATACTTGAGGTCGAGCACCAGCTTGCGGTTGTTTACATAACTGTTAACTGTTGTGAAGACCGAATTTATAGAAACCATTTCAGGCGTTTGCAGGGTACGCACGTTCCTGCTGAGGAAATGGTAACAGAAAGGCCCGCTGCTCGTATACCCGCCTTCTATTTGCTCCCGCATCGTATTCACGAAAAGCAAGCGATCTGTTTCCCGCTCCGGCATTTGAGGACCAAAAGCATAGTCAAAAAGCGATGTTGCCACCATCAGCACCATCAAAGTAAAGCTGATGCCGAAGAGGCTGATGAAGGTAAAGAACTTGCGCCGCAAGAGCACCTTCCAGGCTATTTTAAGATAGTTCTTCAACATGACTTTAAGCTTTTTGGAAGTCGTATAACCTTGAGTCAGAAACCTGCTGGTCATCAAAGAAACGCACCAGTCGCTCTGTCTTCAGGGCCATCTGCTCATCGTGCGTCACCATCACGATCGTCGTAAACTCCTGGCGGTTCAGGTCGAGGAGGATCTGCATGATTTCATCGCCCATCACGGAGTCCAGGTTACCTGTCGGCTCATCGGCCAGGATAATTTCCGGCATGCCAATGAGGGCGCGGGCAATGGCCACCCGCTGGCGCTGCCCGCCCGAGAGTTGGCTGGGGTAGTGGCCGGTACGGGAACTGAGCCCTACTTTCTCCAGTGCTACCTGCGCCCGCTTCCGGCGGTCAGAGGCCGATACATGAGGACGGTAGAGGAGGGGAAGCTCCACATTGTCCAGCACGCTCAAATCCTGGATCAAGTGGTAGCTCTGGAAAACGAAGCCTATCTTCTCGTTGCGGAGGTGCGCCAGTTCTTTGTCTTTATAGGAAGTAATTGGCATTCCCCCAATTTCCACAGTGCCACTGGTAGGCACATCCAGCAGGCCCATGATGTTGAGGAGCGTACTTTTGCCGCAGCCTGAAGGCCCCATGATGGAAAGGAACTCCCCTTGTGGAACCGTCAGGATCACGTGCTGCAGGGCTACCGTTTCAATAGACTTTGTCTGGTAGACCTTCTCGATATTTTTTAGCGTTATCATCGTCTTATTTCTTCTTTCTAATGTATCTATTAATGCTGATTTACTCTTTGGCTATTGTGTGACCGGGCTAGCGAACATTTTTGAGTTTCAGCCCTCCCTGCATGTTCACAAACATGTACTGCACCGCACCGTCTTCTTCCAGAAACTCAACTGTTGTTTCAGACCCTTTTATGATGAACTTGTTTTTGGAAACATGAGTGAACTCTGTTTTCTCTGCATCACCAGGTGCTAAGCCAAACAGCTTTCCGGCTTCTGCCGATACTTTTATCTGGAACTGCTCATTCAGCTGATAAGTACCAGCGTACCGACTCAACTCTTCATCAGCGGTAATTACACCTGAAGTTTCAGATTGATCTTGTTTGGCGTTTAAACTCACCATGGCATGGGTAGCTTCAAGGTTAGTTTCCGCAAATAGCGGTTCAGGTACCAACAGGCACATTAAAATTAACTTTTTCATAGTTGTAGGTTATATGGTGGATAGTAAATTATTCTTTGCTTAAAGCTATTCTTCATCTTTCTTACTCAACAGGACTTCCTGCTTTTTAAAATCATAGAGTGTCAGCTGCCGCAGGTTGTAAAAAGCTTCCCAGAACTCGCTGAGCGAGGCAATGTATGCCCGCCGGGCCTGGTCTTTCTCCGTCAGGGCAATACCTAAATCCGTGATGCTGATGCGCCCAATCAGGTAGATGCTTTTGGCGATGTCGTAGCGTTCCTGGGCAATGTCAGCGGCTTCGGCTGTTACCTTGATGCGGTTTCTGAGCATGTTGTACTGGTTCACCTGCGTGATAACAGCCTGCTCAAAGCTTGCTTCCTCCTGCGCCACAGTGTGCTGCACCAGCTTCCGGTCAAGGGCCGCTACTTTATAGTTAGCGCGCTGCCGTCCCCAGTCCAGCAGTGGCATGCTGAACCCAATCTGCACGCCCTGCTGGTTCTCTGGTTGCCGGTAAATGTCTCTCCAGTTCTCGCCACGGTTGGTAAGCCCGAAGGTGGCGTAAACGCTGGCGTTAAAGCCATTGTCACCTTTTGCTTTGGCTACGCCGCTCTCTGCCTCAAGCAGGCGTCGCTGAAAGTTCAGGTTTTCTTTCCTGTTCTTGAAGGCTTCTGACAAGGCAACAGCGGTCTGTACATCAGCTGTGGGTATGTGCTCCGGCACCACTAGCTGTATTTCCAGGCTGTCGCGCAGGCCCACGTAAGTCTTCAGGGCAAGCAGGGCGGTTTGAGCATCCAGTGTTGCCTGCGCCTGCGCCAGCGTCAGGCCTACCTCTGAGTAGTTGTTGGACACGGGCTGAAACTCCAGGGTGCCGTCTGGCTGCGTTACCGGATTGATGGTGCGGCTGAAATCGGGGAGAATACCTTCTATGCTGAGCTGTGGCTTATAACCCGCCTTGAAGCTGCGCCATTGCCAGTAGCTGGTTTCCCGCTTTGTCTCCACCTGCCGTGCCACCGCCGACTGCTCCTGCGCCATTTCAATTACTTCCTGCAGGCGCAGCTGGCGCACAGTAGGTTGCGCGAAAAGCAACGCAGGTAATAGCAGGAGGCACACAAACAACAAACAGTAGGTTAATTGGCTTTTCATAGTTTTAGATTTTGAGTAGCGCGATGCACGTATTTCGTATTTGGGGTTTCGTATTTCGTGATTCGTAGCACGTGAAAGAGTTTGTTGTTTGGGCGTTTCATAGCTCAGAAAGGCGGTTCGGAAGAAGAGGTCCTGATACTTGATGCGTGCTATATGATTCAGAAAGCTTACTTCAGGCTGATTGACTTCAGGTGCTCGTAGTCTTCCAGCGAGGAAATCACTATTTCATCTCCTGGCTGCACGTTGCCTTCTATCTCGATGAAGTCTGTATTACTTGCCCCGGTGGTGGCATGTATCTGTACCAACTCATCGCCACGCACCACATATAATCGGCTGTTGTTGCTGGCACTGCTAAAGTTGGGGCCGTTCTTCACCCGGAGCGTGTTGGGCTTGGTGGCCGTAGTCATGTACACGTCCACGCGCAGGTTAGGGCGCAGCACCTTATGGGCATTTTCATCCAGCTCCACATAAAAGGTAACCGTTCCGTTTGTGACTGTCGGCTCTATAGCCGCAATAGTGCCTTTCAGGTCGGTGTCGTTGACACGTATCGTAGCCTCGCCACCTGCCTGTAGCTGCTCCGCAAAAGCGTCTGACACAGCTGCTTTTACTTTAAAGCTGCTCAGGTCAGCGAGACGTACAATTACATCTCCCGCGTTCACGTTGCTGCCTATTTCATCCTTCACCCAAGTAACCACCCCCAGGTGTGTCGCCCGTACCTCGGCCTGCTCCATTTTGCGCTCCAGTTCTTCTATAGAGCGGCCCTGCATGGCTAGTGTAAAACCAAGCTCCTGTTCGTCAGCTTTCAGCAGCTCCCGCTCGCTGGCAATGTCACGCTCCAACTGGGCCAGTTCCTGTTGCGCTATTTTCAGGTTCAGTTCAGCCTGCTTGACCTGTTCCTGTGTGCCGCCACCAATTTTAAGCAGGTACTGCTCATTCTCAAGGCGGGCCTGCAGGCTTTTCACGCTCATGCGCTTAATAGCCAGCTGCGACTCCAGGGTATTTAGTTTTTTCTGTAACTGTAGCCGGAGCTGCACCCGCTTGTGCTGGTTCATTTCCTGCTCGTCTTTCAGCTTGTCGTAGGATAGTTGGGTGAAAGATCTGTCCAGCAGCAGCACCTGGTCGCCAGGTTTTACCTTCTCTCCTGATGTTCGCAGCACCTGCTCGATGCGGGCCTGGATGGGGCTGGTAATGGCCTGTTCATGCTCTGGTACCACCACGCCGGTAGCGGTTAAGGTGGCTACCACAGGCCAGCTTTCCACTACTGCCGTCCTGATTTCGCTGCGGCTTATACTCGGAGTGATAAGGTTCCTGAAACCAAACATGGCTGCTGCCACCAACGCGATAGCGACACCAATTTGCCAAAAGCGCTTGCGCTTGTTGGCTTGTTTTGTAGCGGCTGATAGTTCCCGATCCATCTTGTTTTTCTAATCTGATTCAGAACTATATAGCCAATTCATATGCCATAAACACATGACATTGAAATACAGTATTTTAATGTTAAAAATGACGTTTTTTTGCAGTTGGGCAGGTGTTCAATATTGAACAGGTTGTTCGGTTTTAGGAGGAGGCAATTACATAAAAGCAAACCGGTTGCTAATAATGTTGCAGCGCAGTAACAACGAGGCCTGTACCATCTTAGCCTTCGTTGTTGAGGAAGTTCCAATAACGGCGGTAACAGCGGACTAGGCATTCAACTATTTATTGGAAGCAGTATTCACAGGATATGAGGAAGAGCAGGTTAAACTTTCAGTTACACCAGCCTATACAAAACACAAGCGTCGACCCCTAGAAGAGAGCCGACGCTTGTGTTTTAGAACTTCTGTGCTGCTGTATTGCTACTATCCCGCAAGCTCTTTATAGCGCTTCAGGGCTTCAATGTAGTAATAGTCGCCGTAGGTAAGCGGCACATCTACCTCGGTGCCTGCCGGCATGTGGCCTACGCCGTGCTTTAGGATGAAGCCGCCGTTTGTGCCGGGAGCAGCTTTATACTCGTCTGTCGATAAATTGCGGATGATGGTTTCTGCCGTGTTGAAATATTGCTGGCCTTTTGTTTTGTCTACATACTGGCTCAGTTCCAGCAGGGCAGAGGCTATGATGGCGGCGGCAGAGGCATCGCGCAGTGCATCCGGAATGCGGGGAGCATTAAAATCCCAGTACGGGATTTTGTCTTCCGGCAGGTTCTCATGGTTCAGCATGAAATCAGCAATGCGCTGCGCCTGCTGCAGGTACTTCTCATCTTTCGTCTCGCGGTAAACATCAGTGAAGCCATACAGTCCCCAGGCCTGCCCTCTTGCCCAGGCCGACTCGTCTGCCGCTCCCTGTGCTGTTTTCTTTTCCTGTACCTCGCCGGTGTTCGGGTTATAGTTGATGACGTGGTAGGTGCTGTTGTCCGGGCGGAAGTGGTTTTCCATAGTGGTGTTGGCATGCGTTACCGCAATGTCGTAGTACGTGGAGTCTCCTGTTTCTTTTGTTGCCCAGAAAAGCAGGTCGAGGTTCATCATGTTATCGATGATGACGATGAAGTCTTCCGGCTTGGAATCCCAGGAGCGGATAGCGCCAACCTGCGGGTTGAACCGGGAAGCCAGCGACCGCGCGCTGTTCAGCAGCACCTGCTTGTACTCCGGAGACGGCTTGATGCGGTTGGCGTTGCCAAAGCTGTCGAACATCATAAAGCCCAGGTCGTGGGTGGAGGTATTGTACTGCTCTTTTTCGAGTAACTTCAGTACGCGCATCGCCTCTTCGTATAATACCTGATCGCCGGTTTCCTCATAAAGGTATAAAAGCGTGCCCGGGTAAAATCCGCTGGTCCACCATTCGGAGTTGCTTGTTTCCAGGTAGTCTCTTTCTTCATGAAATGTTTTCGGAAGTTTGTCTTCCGGAAGCCGGGACATCAGTACCTTGTACTGGGCAGCCGCATCCTGGAAAGCAGAATCAGCAAGAGACAAGACCTCCTGTGTTGGGTTCAGGTCCGCTACCTGTGCTCTTTCGCTGCTGCTGCAGGCAGTGCCCAGGCATACGCTGGCAACCAGGAGGGCCTTCGCGTAGAATCTTTTGTGTTGCATAAACTCGGGTGTGTTATCAGGTTAAGTTGATTTTGTCGTTTCGCCTAGCGGATTTGGTTCAAGTACGTTTACAACCGTCACCGGAAGCAGAAACTCTTGGCATAAAATTAAATATAGGGAATTATAGAATTCCTCCAGCAATTTATTCCGTGGATTTAAAGTTGATAACCAGTTGATGGGGCGTGGGTGGCTGAAAGCGGCATGCATTTCCGCGCATCTTTTCTTAATTTGCCTAAAACCGATAAATAAAACTATGACATATAAAGAAAGACTAGCTGCCATCCGCAGCCAGATGAAAGGAGAGGGAGTAAGTGCTTATATTATCCCTTCGGCAGACCCGCACATCAGCGAATACTTACCAGACAGGTACAAGTGCATTGAGTTCGTCTCCGGCTTTACCGGCTCGGCGGGTATCCTGGTGATAACAGAGGACTTTGCCGGCCTCTGGACCGATGCCCGTTATTTTGTGCAGGCAAAGGAGCAGTTGGCAGATACAGGTTTTGAGTTGGTGCCCCTGCAGGCACAGGCTTCGCCAGAGTATATACAGTGGCTAGGGGAGCGCCTGCCAGAAGGAGCCACAGTGGCCTACGATGCAAAGCTTATTTCGGTAGGGCTGGCCCTGTTGCTGGAGGCGCAACTTGCGCCGCTAGGCATCAGCCTGAACAGCGACCGCGATTACCTGGAGTCCATCTGGCCAGACAGGCCCGGGCTGCCTACGGCACCTGCCTTCCTGGTAGGCGAGGAAAGAGTAGGGGAGTCGCTGCAAAGCAAACTGGAAAGGCTGCGGGTAGCCCTTAAAAAGCTAAGAGCAGATTACCACCTGATTTCTTCGCTCGACGACATGGCCTGGCTATTCAACATGCGGGGCGCTGATGTGAAGTGCAACCCGGTGGTGCTCAGTTTTGCCCTCATCAGCCAGGACAAGGCGATGCTGTTTATGGATGCCGCCAAGTTTACCCAGGAAGAGCAGGAAGCGCTGCAGGCGGCCGGTGTTGAACTGGAGCCTTATGACCTGGTAGAGAAAGCCATCGCCTTCCTGCCAGCCGCTTCCAGCATCCTCATCGACCCGAAACGTAATTGCTACGCCCTCTATAAGCTGCTGCCAACTGCTGTGCGCGTGGTGCAGGATACGAATCCTACTACTTTCTTTAAAGCGCTGAAAAATGAGGTGGAAATAGAGAATACCCGCAAGACCATGGTGAAGGACGGCGTGGCGCTGACGCGTTTCTTTAAGTGGCTGGAGGAAAACGTGGGAAAAACCAAAGTAACAGAACTTTCGGTGGCTGCTAAAGTGCGTGAATTCCGGGCAGAGCAGGAAGGCTTTGTGGGCGAAAGCTTTGATACCATTGCCGGCTATAAAGCACACGGTGCCCTGCCACACTACCGGGTGACGCCAGAAAGCGATGCCGAGCTGCAGCCAGACGGCCTGTTCCTGCTGGACTCCGGTGGCCAGTACAACACCGGTACCACCGACATTACGCGTGTGGTATCGCTGGGCAACCTGACGGAGGAGGAAGGAATTGACTATACGCTGGTGCTGAAAGGAATGATTGAGGGCTCTACTGCCCGATTCCCGAAAGGAACGCCCGGTTACCAGATTGATGCCATCACCCGCAAGCCGCTCTGGGACCATGCCCGCAATTACGGCCACGGCACCGGCCACGGAGTCGGGTTCTTCCTGAATGTGCATGAGGGGCCGCATGTGCTGAACGCCTCTGCGACACCTGTTGCTCTTGCTTTAGGGATGATATCTTCGGTAGAGCCTGGCATTTACCGCACCGGCAAGCATGGCATCCGCATCGAAAACCTGGTGCTCACGGTACAGGATGAGGCGAACGATCTCGGGGATTTCTATACCTTCGAGCACCTCACCCTGGCCATGATTGACACCACACCGGTGAAGAAGGAACTGCTGGAGACGCGCCAGGTAGAGTGGCTGAATGCCTATAACCAGCGGGTAGTGGAGCAGCTCGGCCCACACTTGTCCGGGGAGGAACTGGACTGGCTGAAGCAGAAAGCAAAAGCTATTTAGTTGTTAACCTGATTCTCACACCATCGCTCTTTCTGCCGGAAGGCGCAGGCAGAGCGATTTTTTTTTTGCCCCTGTCTCAGGGGGCTGAAGAGAGCACCACGCCTGCATATAATTTCCGGTCAGTTTTATACTTGATGATTTTATAGTTACTTTAAAGCCGTGAGAGATTATTTGCTGTTTATAGATACCGAAACAACGGGTATCCCTAAAGACTGGAACGCCCCTTATACAGATAATACCAGCTGGCCGTGCTCTGTGCAGGTGGCCTGGGCCATTTATACCAAAGACGGCCAGGAAGTAAGAACAGTAAATTACTATGTGCGGGATGACAATTTTGAAATCTCTCCGGCCTCTGTCAAAATCCATGGTATCACCAAGCCCTTTCTAAAGGAACATGGGGTGTCGCGGGAAGAGGTGCTAACCCATCTTGCAGCAGACCTGAACCAGTACCAGCCGCTGGTAATTGCCCACTATATGCAGCTGGATTACCACATGGTGGGGGTCTGTTTTCACAGGGCCGGTATGCACAACCCTTTGCCGGAACTGCCGCTTTTCTGCACCATGCGCGCTTCCTCCTCTTTTATGCTACGGCTACACCAGCGTTTCCTGCGCCTGGGCGAGATGTACGAGCGGCTCTTCAACGTGCCGCTAGAGCATCAGCATAATGCCATGGTCGATGCCCAGGCTACGGCAAAATGCTTCTTCGAATTACTGAAACGCGGAGACATAGATGAAGAGATGATTCGCAGCCAGAAAGCTGTTCCAGATGTCGCACCGGCTGCAAAAACGAAAACCGGTTGCGGCGTTAGCGTATTAGGTATGTTTTTAATTTCCCTGTTGCTTAGTTACTGGATATGAACAATCAGCTAGAATTTCTAAAAACGGTACAGCCTTTTAATGTGCTCTCTGACGATGTGCTACAGGGGGTGGCAGAACTGTTGCAGGAAGTAAGGTATACCAAGGATACTCCTATCTACCACCAGGAAGTGACCAAAATGCGGGGGGTGGATATCATCGCCGAGGGGGAGTACGAGGCTTTCTTTTATGACAGCGATCACAACAAAAGGGTAATAGAGTATCACCACAAAGGCTACTGCTACGGTGGTGTTTCTGTGCTGCTCAACCGGAAAAGGTCGCTTCGTTCGGTTATAGCCAAAAAGGGAACGGTCGTATACTTCCTTCACCGCCGTGACTTCAGGGCGCTTTGCCAGACTAACGAGGAATTCTTCCAGTTTTTTACCGCTGAGTTTGGCAAGCGGATGATAAACGATGAGTACGCGCATTTTGTAAAAAAGCCGACCACCATTGAGCAAAATTACATTGCTTCAGACCAGCTTTACTCCCGAAAGATTGAAAGCATCGAGTACCGAAGCCTGGTTTCCAGTCCTGCAGACACACCCATCTATGAAGCAGCAAGATGGATGGCTGAGCAGAAAGTCAGCTGCCTTTTTGTGAAGAACACGCAGGGCAACATCATTGGTTATGTAACGGATATCACACTGCGCGATAACGTGGTGGCCCGGCAGGTCAATGTAAGCGAACCGGTCAGCAGCATCATGGACAACCCTATTGTGTCAATCAATACACAGGCCTATGTGTATGAGGCCATCCTGCTCATGTTCCGGACGCAGACGCGCTATTTACTGATCGAGGAAGACGGAGCTTATCTGGGCTTTATCAGCCGGAACAAGCTGCTGAGTGAGCAGGCGCAGTCGCCGTTTATGTTTATCCAGTCGGTAAGGCTGGCCCGCTCTGTGGAGGAACTCAAGCGCAGGTGGGAGAAGGTGCCGGAAATTGTGTACCAGCTCCTGAGCCGTGGCGTAAAGCCGGAGATTGTGAACCAGGTAATCACGACTGTATCGGATACCATCGCTCTGAAAGTGATTGAGAGTGTGATTGATGAAATGGGTACACCGCCTGCCAAGTTTGCGTTTATAGTGCTGGGCAGTGAGGGCCGTAAAGAGCAGACGCTTAAAACCGACCAGGATAACGCCATCATCTACGAAGACAAAGCGAACGAACAGCGCGAGCTGGTGCGGGAGTATTTCCTGGCTTTTGCGGAGCAGGTATCGGAGCGGTTGGATAAAATTGGCTTCAGCTTTTGTACCGGGGGCTATATGGCCAAGAATACCAAGTGGACGCACTCGCTCTCGCACTGGAAGCGCAACTATGTGAGCTGGATGAAAGAGCCGGACCCGGACAAGGTGATGAAATTCTCGGCTTTTTTTGACTGCCGCTACATTTATGGCGAGGCCGCCATTGTAGATGAACTGAAAGCGTTTCTGGATGAAGAACTGCAAAAGCCATTGGGCCGTTTTCTCTTTCACATGGCCAATAATGCCATGCAGTACGAGCCACCGCTGACTTATTTCAAAAACATAAAGACCTTTACCGTTGGCAGCCAGGAGGTATTCAACATAAAAAAAGCCATGACGCCTATTGTGGACCTGGTGCGGGTATATGCCCTGCAGCACCGGATCTTTAAAACGAATACCGGGGAGCGCCTCGAAGCCCTCATGGAGAAAGGTGTTTTCAAAGAAACAGAATACCAGGAACTGATGCAGTCGTACTACTATCTCATGAGCATGCGGTTAAAGAAGCAGGCCGTGCAAATCATCCACGACAAATCTGAGCCCGAAAACTACATCGACATCAGGAGCCTGACAAAGATAGAGCAGGTTACCCTAAAGGAGATTTTTAAAACCATTGCCAATTTCCAGACCAACATCAAGGTTCAATTCACAAATGCCTTGTTTGGGTAAGCCCGCTGGTACACTGGAAAGAAGAAAAATTCAGAGAACATGGCTGAAGAAGCTGCCGCACCCTTTGACTTGGAGAAACACTATAACCAGCTGTGGGCAAGCTCTTTGAAAGAATTTAAGGCAGGCAACTTTGAGCTGGATTTGCTGATTGATGCTGGAAATGACACCAGGTTTGGCATTACACTTCTCTTTCGGCCAGGGCAGGAGGTTCAAAACAGAATAAGGCAGTTTCTTCTGGAGCTACAGCAAATGGAGCCGGAGCAGTATTACTACCCGGACTCTGATCTACATGTCACGGTGATGTCTGTTATTTCCTGCCATACAGGCTTCTCCTTAGCTAATATCAGGGTAGAGGAGTATATTCAGTTGATTCAGCAAACTGTTCAGGACTTCAGCAGCCTGCAGCTTCATTTTCGAGGAGTGACAGCCTCTCCTTCCAGTCTTCTTGTTCAGGGTTTTCCTGAGGCTGATCAACTCAATAAGCTGAGAAACCGGCTTAGGCTTGGCTTCAGGAAAACTTCGTTACAACAGACGTTGGACTCCCGTTATGTGCTACAGACTGCGCATTGCACCGTGGTTCGGTTCAAAGCTCCGTTGCGAAATGCTGCAGCATTCCTGGAGAAAGTGCAGCAGTACAGGAACTGTGACTTTGGAAGTGCAGAAGTAAATGAACTTGAGCTGGTTTACAACGACTGGTACCAGCAGCAGGCCAAGGTGCAGGTGCTAGGTCGCTTTAATTTAAGTAATTGCATTGGTCTGTAACTTCATGGGTTTGTTTTGAGTCCCAGCGGGTCTTTTGCTAAGCGTGCTCCAAGTTGCCTTGCCAGGGTTATACAGCAGTTTTTGCAAAAAAACCAGCCTCTTTATAAGACAGTAGCTTAGGCTGTGTCTGATGAATCAAACGAAAGACCCTGTTAGCTTGTTAGTAAGTCATGAGACGATACGAGTTAACTGACGAACAGTGGGAGAAGATATCGCCTTTG
>NZ_BAAGXV010000051.1:0-9827 GCF_054779655.1 Pontibacter brevis | reverse complement strand
GAAGAACCTTGGTCAGACAGGAAAAGAAGGCTGATAATTACCTGGCATTCCTGCTGCTCGCGTGCATGAAGATAATGCTTAGGTATTTTTGAGATAGCTTCTAATCTTTTCAGAAGCCCTGCTATACGTTTCATTGTGAAAGTTTAAAGGATTTTACTTTCTTAGTAGGAGATTGGCTACTCAATCACTTAATGTGTATGAAAAAGCATGCTTTATATTTGAATTTATTTTCCGTCGCAGTATCTTGGAAAACGTAGTGAATCCGCGTTCCATAAGAGTCGTGGAAAGACAGCCCTAGGAAGCTTACAACTAAATTCGCCTAATACATCACCTTTAAAAAACTAAACCCAAAATCCAATGAACGAAAACGTTAACAAAACCGCCTTGTTTTATGGGAGCTGTTTAGCTCTCATAACAACCGGCTTTACCTTCTCTATCAGGGCAGGAATTCTACCTCAGTTAGGTGCAGAGTTTGGTCTGACTGCCGCACAATTAGGATTTATCAACTCCATGTGGTTTTTGGGTTTCCCTATTTCCATGGTTATCGGAGGCTTGATTTACCACACCGTCGGCCCTAAAATTATCATGACAGTGGCTTTCCTGTGCCACGCATTGGGAATACTGTTAACTATTTATGCGGGCGGGTATACTACCTTACTTATCTCAACGCTTTTCATTGGTATTGCGAACGGATGTACCGAAGCTGCCTGTAACCCGATGATTGCAGACATGTATTCAGGTGTGAAGATGAACAAAATGCTCAACAGGTTCCATATGTGGTTCCCTGGTGGTATTCTTCTTGGTGCCCTTATCTCCAAGTTCATGTCTGATTTTGGTTTATCCTGGCAAGCACAGATGTGGTTTATCATGGTGCCAGCCGTTGCCTATGCTTTCTTGTTCTTCGGAAAAACTTTCCCAAGGCCACAGGTGGAGGGTGCTACCTCTCTTGGTCAGAACTTTAAAGCAATGGTGAGCCCGTTGTACATATTCCTGATTGTATGCATGGCCCTTACGGCTATTACAGAATTCGGACCGGGCCAGTGGGTAGAAATTATCCTGGGTAGCAGTGGGGCAGAACCTATGCTCATCCTGGCACTTACCGCTGGTTTAGTAGCTGTATTAAGATTTTTTGCCGGACCTGTTGTTGCCACACTGGGCCAGACGGGTGTTTTACTCGGAGGCGCAATATTTTCAGCAATAGGTATCTATATGTTCAGCACAGTGACAGGCTCTATGGCATATGTGGCAGCTATCATTTTTGCCCTTGGGTACGGCTACTTCTGGCCGGTTATGGTAGGAGCCGTGGCACAGCGCGTTCCTTTGAGCAGCGCCTTGGGCATGTCTATTATTGGTGCAGTAGGTATGTTTTCTTCTTCTATTTTCCAGCCTATCATAGGTAACTGGATTGACAGTTCCATGGCAGAATATAGTGCACAGGGACTTGCAGGAAATGCACTGCAACTGGCCGCTGGCCAGGCTACTTTAGAGAAAATGATTGCCTTCCCAGCTATCCTGATCGTGCTCTTCACCATCCTGTTCTTCTGGCAGAAAAACCCTAAGAAGACTGAAAAAATACCGCAGGCGGTTACAACACATTAAGAGGTTTACCTCACGCGCACGCTATTTAAAAAAGGTGCGTAGCCTCCTGCTTGCAGGAGGCTACGCACCTTTTTTTTGCGGATGCCTGATGCGCCCTAATGCAGGACATTAAATTTTAGTTGCCGTTATCAAACCAAAACCAACTTGTTCTTACGAGTTGTTTCCGGCTGTTTCGCGGGCTGACACTCCTTCGCTGTGGTGTGAAGCTGGCGGGACCATTAGTTGTTCTGGTGCTATTTAGATTGACTTAAGCATGACAGTGCAGGACAGTAAACAGGTAGGTCTATCTTATATTTAGCATTGTAAACTTCCCGGCTTGCCTGTGCAAGAAACATGGAGCTACGCAAACATCATAAAAAAGCAACTTAAGAACATTGAAGTATATGTTAGAATCTACGACAAAAACGGAATTTAAGCATGTTAGCTACTTATGGGATGAAGAGGAAGCCTCTAAGCTTGCAGGCGACGAGGTAGGCCTGCTCATCTACCGCTCCAACCTGCTGGGGGCCGACCTCCGGCTGACCAACTATGGCGGGGGCAACACCTCCTGCAAAGTAATGGCCAAGGACCCGCTTAATGGTCAGGACACGGAGGTGATGTGGGTGAAAGGCTCGGGCGGTGACTTGGGCACGCTCAAGCGCAGCGGCCTTGCCGCCCTGTACGTAGATCGCCTCAGAAGCCTGAAGAACGTGTACCGCGGCATTGAGCACGAAGACGAGATGGTGGAGCTCTTCAACCACAGCATTTTCGACCTGAGCTCCAAGGCACCGTCCATCGACACGCCCCTGCACGGCTTCCTGCCGTTCAAACATATCGACCACCTGCACCCGGATGCGGCCATTGCCATCGCCGCTGCAAAAGACGGGAAGAAGATAACAGAAGAATTATTCAACGGCACCATCGGGTGGGTAGACTGGCAGCGGCCGGGCTTTGACTTGGGCCTGCAGCTGCGCCAGTGCCTGGATGAGAACCCAGGCATCCGGGGCATCATGCTGGGCTCCCACGGCCTGTTCACCTGGGGCGACACCGCCTACGAAAGCTACATCAACACCCTGGAGGTAATAGAGCAGTGCGCCGAATACCTGGAGCAGCACATCGGCAAGAAAGGCCCTGTGTTCGGCGGTGCGAAGATAGAGAGCCTGGAGGAGGCCGAAAGAAAAAAGCAGGCCGCCGCACTGGCGCCAGTGCTGCGTGGCTTCTGCTCCAGCGAGCGTCACATGGTGGGCCACTTCACAGACGACGCCCGCGTGCTGGAGTTTATCAACTCCAACGACCTGGAGCGGCTGGCCCCGATGGGCACCAGTTGCCCCGACCACTTTCTGCGCACCAAAATCAGTCCGCTGGTGCTGGACCTGAAGCCGGATGAGGACCTGTCGGACGTGAAGGCGCTGAAGGAGCGGCTCGCCCCTGCCTTTGCCGAATACCGCCAGATGTACGCCGACTACTATGAGAACCACAAGCACCCGAACAGCCCGGCCGTGCGCGACAAAAACCCGGTGGTGATTCTGTATCCGGGCGTGGGCATGTTCACTTTCTCTAAAGACAAGCAGACAACGCGGGTGGCCTCTGAGTTTTACATCAACGCCATCAACGTGATGAAGGGGGCCGAGGCCGTGTCGGAATACACGTCCCTGCCGCGCCAGGAGGCCTTCGACATCGAGTACTGGTTGCTGGAGGAGGCAAAGCTGCAGCGCATGCCAAAGCCGAAAGCCCTCTCAGGCAGGATAGCCCTGATAACAGGCAGTGCGGGGGGTATCGGCAAGGCCATCGCCAAAAAGTTTGTGGAGGAAGGCGCCGTGGTGGTGCTCAACGACATGAACGAGGAGCGCCTGCAGGGCGCAGGCGAGGAGTTCAAAAGCCAGTACGGCAAGGACTCTTATGCCACGGCAATCCTGGATGTTACAAAGAGCGACCAGATACAGGAGGCATTTGATAAAGCAGCCCTGGCCTTTGGCGGTGTGGATATTGTGGTGAACAACGCTGGCCTTTCTATTTCTAAGTCCATTGAGGACCACACTGAGAAGGACTGGGACCTGCTGTATGACGTGCTGGTAAAAGGCCAGTTTATGGTAACGCAGGCAGGGGTAGAGGTGATGCGCAAGCAGGACATCGGCGGCGACGTGCTCAACATCGTGAGCAAGAATGCGCTGGTTTCAGGCCCGAACAACGCGGGCTACGGTTCAGCCAAGGCTGCGCAACTGCACCTGAGCAGGCTGAACGCCGCTGAGCTCGGCGGGGACAGCATCCGCGTGAACGTGGTGAACCCGGACGCCGTTATCAGCGACAGCAACATCTGGGCAGGAGGCTGGGCCGAGGGCCGCGCCAAAGCCTATGGTGTGAAGGTAGAGGAACTACCGGCATTCTACGCCAAGCGCACGCTGCTCAACGAAATCATCCTGCCCGAGGACATCGCCAATGCCTGCTTCGCCTTTGTGGGTGGGCTGCTGAACAAGTCTACCGGCAACGTGCTGAACGTGGACGGTGGCGTGGCCATGGCTTTTGTGAGATAACAGCTTAGCAGGCCTTGAATCAGCTGGCCTATAAGAAAAATATATTTGGCGAAAGTCCCCCTCCAAAGGGGGACAAGAGTGGGTATTAACCAAAGAACACGAACGCATGCAGATTGATAAATACAGAATACAGGAGTTCAACCAGGAGCAGTCGCAGGAGCACAGCCGCAGGTTTGATTTTGCCGCTTCTTCTGTCAATAACATAGAAGGTATTCTTCAAAAGCTAACAGATTTCCAGGTGGCCATCCCTTCCTGGGCACTGGGCACGGGCGGGACACGCTTCGGGCGTTTCCCGGGTGGCGGAGAGCCGCGCAGCCTGGAGGAGAAGATTGAAGATGTAGGCCTGTTACATATCCTAAACCAGTCCAGCGGTGCCATATCGCTGCATATTCCATGGGATATTCCGGGCGACTACAAAGCCATTAAGGCGCTGGCTGCGCAGCATGGGCTAAAGTTCGATGCTGTAAACTCCAACACCTTCCAGGACCAGCCGGACCAGAAACTGAGCTATAAGTTCGGTTCCATGCAGCACGTGGACAAGGCGGTGCGCCGGCAGGCCGTGGAGCACAACATCGAAGTCATCAGGCACGGCGTTGAGCTGGGCTCTGACTCCCTGACGGTGTGGCTTTCGGACGGCTCCAGCTTCCCGGGGCAGCTGAACTTCCGGAAAGCCTTCGAGAACACGCTCGAAAGCCTGCAGGAAGTATATGCCGCGCTTCCCGATGACTGGAAGATGTTTGTAGAGTACAAGGCCTTTGAGCCGAACTTTTATTCCATGACGGTGGGGGACTGGGGGCAGTCTTTGCTGTACGCCAACAAGCTCGGGGAGAAGGCTTATACGCTGGTGGACTTGGGCCACCACCTGCCCAACGCCAACATCGAGCAGATTGTTTCGCTCCTGCTGATGGAGGGCAAGCTGGGAGGCTTCCACTTCAACGACTCCAAGTACGGGGACGATGACCTGACCGTGGGCAGCATCAAACCTTATCAGCTGTTCCTTATCTTCAGCGAGCTGATAGAGGGCATGGACGCCAGGGGAATGAACCACGCCACGGACCTGGGTTGGATGATAGACGCTTCGCACAACGTGAAGGACCCGCTCGAGGACCTGCTGCAGTCCGTGGAGGCCATCATGATTGCCTATGCGCAGGCACTGCTGGTAGACCGCAAAGCACTGGCAGAAGCGCAGCAGCAGAACGACGTGGCGCGCTGCCAGGAGATTTTGCAGGAGGCCTACCGTACAGAGGTGCGGCCGATAGTGGCGGAGGCGCGTCTGCGCGCAGGTGGCGCCCTGCGCCCGCTGCAGCTGTTCCGGGAGCTGAAAGTGAGAGAGAACCTTATAAATGAACGCGGTCTGAAGACAGTCGCCACAGGATTATAGTATGGGAGGCACACCTGTCATAGCGGTATTCGATGTGGGGAAGACAAACAAGAAGCTGTTTCTCTTTGATGAGAACTACAGAATCGTGTTTGAGCGCGCAGCAAGGTTTACAGAGACAGTGGACGAGGACGGTGAGCCCTGCGAAAACCTGGAGAGCCTTCGCCTGTCGGTGTTCGACTCGCTGCACGAAGTGTTCCGGCGCCAGGAGTTTGACGTGAAAGCCGTCAACTTCTCCACGTACGGGGCAAGCTTTGTGTACCTGAACAAGGACGGAAGGCCGCTCACTCCCCTGTACAATTACCTGAAGCCATACCCGGAGGATCTGAAGAAGCAGTTCTACGATACCTATGGGGGCGAGGCAAAATTCTCGAAAGAGACAGCGTCCCCTGTGCTGGGAAGCCTGAATTCCGGCATGCAGCTCTACCGCATCAAGTACGAGAAGCCGGAGCTGTACAGCCAGATATCGTACGCCCTGCACCTGCCGCAGTACATGAGCTACCTGGTAACCGGCAAGTGCTTTTCCGATATCACCAGCATTGGCTGCCACACCAACCTGTGGGACTTCCGGAAAAACGACTACCACGAGTGGGTAAGTCAAGAGGGTATCATTGAAAAGCTGGCACCCATTGCTCCGTCTGACGAAGTGGTGCCCGCTGCCTTTCCCGGGAACAGCTACCAAGTGGGCATCGGCCTGCACGACAGTTCGGCAGCTTTGATACCGTACCTGGTCAATTTCCAGGAGCCTTTTGTGCTCATCTCCACCGGTACCTGGTGCATCAGCCTGAATCCTTTCAATGCCACGCCTTTAACCGAGGCGGAGCTTCAAAAGGACTGCCTGAGCTTTATGCAGTACAAGGGCAGACCTGTCAAGGCTTCCAGGTTTTTTGGCGGCTATGAGCATGAGCAGCAGGTAAAACGCATCGCGGCGCACTTTAACCAAAGTGCCGCCCGCTATAAGTCAGTGCCCTTCGACCCGGAAATCATCAGCAAGCTGCAACGGGAGCAGGGCCAGCTGTCAGACCTTCAGCCAGGCAAAAAGCAACTGCAGGAGTCGGTGTTTGCAAAGCGGGACCTTTCGGCCTTCGCCTCCGACACAGAAGCCTATCACCAGTTCATCCTTGATCTGGTGACGCAGCAGGTCGCTTCCACCAATCTCATCCTGGAGGGCTCTGACGTGAAGCGGATTTTCGTGGACGGCGGCTTCAGCAAGAACGCCATCTACATGAACCTGCTGGCTTCCTTTTATCCCGAGAAGGAAATTTTTGCCGCCTCCATGGCACAGGCAACGGCCATTGGCACTGCTCTGGCCATCCACCGGCACTGGAACACAAAACCGCTGCCCAACGACATCATCGAATTAAAATACTATGCGGTCACGCATGACGCTAACATATGACGGTAGGCCTTTTTATCCCTTGCTATGTAGATCAGTTTTACCCGAACGCCGCCATCGCCACGTTGGAGCTGCTTGAGAAGCTGGGCGTGGAGGTGGTGTACCCGCCAAAGCAGACCTGCTGCGGGCAGCCCATGGCCAACTCCGGGTTTGAGCACCTGACTAAAGAAAGCAACAACCTTTTCGTAGAGAACTTCAGGGGCTTCGACTATATCGTAGCCCCCTCCGGCAGCTGTGTGCTGCACATGAAAGAGCACCTGCGCTCGGGCAGGTACCCGGATGAGACGGAGGCCATGCGCGGGAAAGTGTATGAGCTGACAGAGTTCCTGACTGATGTGCTGAAGGTAGACAGGCTGAAAGCCCGCTTCCCGCACAAAGTAGGCCTGCACCAGAGCTGCCACGGGCAGCGGGGCCTGAAGCTGGCGCAGATGTCAGAACTTGTCGCGCCTGCCTTCTCCAAGCCGGAGCAACTGCTGGGCATGGTGGAGGGACTGGAGCTGGTAGAGCTCACCCGCAGGGACGAGTGCTGCGGCTTCGGGGGCACCTTCTGCGTGGCAGAGGAGGCCGTGTCCGCGAAGATGGGCAAGGACCGTGTCATGGACCACCTGCAGCACGATGCGGAGGTCATCACCGGCTCAGACATGAGCTGCCTGATGCACATGGAGGGCATTCTGCGCAGGCAGAAGAGTTCTGTCAAGGTTATGCATATTGCTGAAATACTTAACGCGCAGGAGATATGAAGGAGACAAAAGACCATGCCGCCCTTGCTGAGGCCTTTAATGCAAATGAGCCGCGGGTAAACTGGCACGACGAGACCCTGTGGTTCATCAGGCAGAAGCGCGACAAGGCGGCCCACACCATTCCGGACTGGGAGCTGCTGCGCGAAACGGCATCTCAGATCAAGCACCATGTGCTCTCGAACCTGCACGACTACCTCCTGCAGTTCGAGGCAAACGCCAAAGCCAATGGCATCATCGTGCACTGGGCGGCCAATGCGAGCGAGCATAACCAGCTAGTGCACGCCATTCTCCAGAAGCACGGGGTAGACCGCATGGTCAAAAGCAAATCCATGCTCACAGAGGAGTGCCACCTGAACGATTACCTGGCCGAGAACGGCATCGAAGTAATAGATACCGACCTGGGTGAGCGCATCGTGCAGCTGGCAAAGGAGCCGCCGAGCCACATCGTGCTGCCCTGCATCCACAAAAAGAAAGAGGAGATAGGCGAGCTATTCCATGAGCACCTGGGTACTCCGGCCGGCATGGCTGACCCGCAGGTGCTCACGGAGGCGGCCCGGCAGCACCTGCGGGAGACCTTCCTGACCCGCCGCGCCGCGCTCACAGGCGTCAACTTTGCCATAGCCGAGACAGGGGAGTTCGTCATCTGCACCAACGAGGGGAACGCCGACATGGGAGCGCACCTGGCGGACGTGCACATTGCCTGCATGGGCATCGAAAAGCTGATACCGAAAAGAGAGCACCTGGGGGTATTTCTCCGGCTGCTGGCCAGGAGTGCCACGGGACAACCGATTACCACCTACTCCAGCCACTTCAAAAAGCCACGACCGGGGCACGAGCTGCACCTGGTGCTGGTGGACAACGGCCGCAGCACGCAGCTGGGGAGGGAGGATTTCCGCAACTCGCTCAAGTGCATCCGCTGCGGGGCCTGCATGAACACCTGCCCCGTGTACAGGAGAAGCGGCGGCCACAGCTACCATACCGCGGTGGCGGGCCCCATTGGCGCTATCCTGGCCCCTAACCTCGACATGAAAAAAAATGCCGACCTGCCCTTTGCCTCCACGCTCTGCGGCTCCTGCTCTAACGTGTGCCCTGTGAAGATTGACATTCATGACCAGCTCTACAAATGGCGGCAGGTGATTGTGAAGGAGGGCTATGCCGACACAAAGAAGACGCTGGGCATGAAGGCTATGGCGCATGCCTTCGCCTCGCCTACCACGTTTCAGTTGGCCGGGAAGGCAGGCCGTTGGTTCATGCGCAACGTGCCTTTTGCGGTAAACAATAAACTGAACCCCTGGTACAAGCAGCGCGAGATGCCTGCGCCCCCGAAGGAGTCGTTTGGGGAGTGGTACCAGAAAAACAGGAAAAAGAAAGATGAGTAGCAGAGACAATGTGTTGGCCGCAGTAGCCAGAAACCAGCCGGCACGCCTGCCGTTGCCGGAGATGCCCGCCTTTTTTACAGGGGAGGCAGACCCGGTGGAGAGGTTTAGTTCGGTGGCGGTGAGCATCGGGAGCAAGGTGTTCCGGGTGCAAAGCATAGAGGAGGTGAAGCAGATTCTCCTCAGGGAGCACAGCGGTGCCCGCAGGATTGTGTCCGCTCTTCCGGAATTCTCTGATGTAGCCGAGTTGTCCATCGCGCCGGACATAGACCCGCACACTTTAGCGGATGTGGACCTGGCGGTGCTGCCCGCACAGTTCGGGGTGGCCGAGAACAGCGCCCTGTGGGTGACGGATGCGCAGCTCCCGCTGCGTGTGTTGCCCTTCATCTGCCAGCACCTGGCGCTGGTGGTGCCGCGGCAAAGCATTGTGCCGCTCATGCAACAGGCCTATGAGGTAATAGGGGCGCAGGAGTACGGTTTCGGCACCTTCATCGCAGGCCCCTCCAAAACCGCTGACATTGAGCAGTCGCTGGTGCTGGGCGCGCATGGTGCCAGGACCTTGTCTGTTTTTGTTCTTGATGAGGTGTAGGGCGGCCTGCAACATAAAGAGGAGAGAAATACACCTACATCTATTCGGGAAATATCTAATCGCTTAAGCTGTAATACCTTTGTAGGCGCTATGCCGTCTCAGAAATAATCCCCCTCTTGCTCCCTTTGCTGTATGTGTAGGCTTACCTGAAGTTCGGCCATTTAAAAGTTGTAAAAACTACTAACTTTAAATGGAATGAAAAAGACAAAGTTTACCGAGACACAGATTATCAAGGCCAT
>NZ_BAAGXV010000050.1:0-7501 GCF_054779655.1 Pontibacter brevis | reverse complement strand
GGCACAAGGTCTTTTACCCTTTCCCATTGCTCGTTTGTCAACTCCATGAGAAACCAACATATTAACTCAAGCTGGGATTCCCATTTTTGAGATAGCCTCTAGTGTCAGATACTGCATGTTTCCGCATGCAAAGCAGGTTTTATACGTGGGAAGTTTTGAGGCTTCCTTTACGTTCACTAGAAAAAAAGCCCCTGTCACTAACAAGTGGCAGGGGCTTTTCAACCATGGTATGGTACGGGAGAGCGACGGGCTTATCTGTTTCGGCCTTTTGACCTGCCAGCTGTTCCTGGCGTGCCTGAGGCGCCTCTGCCTCTACCCTTGGCTTCATTTGACTTTCCGGTGCCGCGACTTGTTTTGCCGGCTGCCCCTTTCTTTCGGAGTGAAGCGGATTTTGGATTGATAAACACGTCTTTGGGTTTGGCTGGCGCACCCTTCGGCTTGCCGGAGGAGGCAGCATTTGGTCTGCCCGAAGCCCGTTTTGGAGTTTCAGGGGCTTCTTCGAAATCAAAATAAGAGGCATCTTCTGTGTTCACAGATTCAGACACGAGCTGGTGCAGCGTGTCGGTTTCTTCCTGGGTGAGGTAGCGCCAGTTGCCCACAGGCTGGTTGCCCAGTTTTATGTTCATCACCCGGATACGTTTCAGCTTGACTACCTTGTAATCCAGCGCCTCGCACATCCTTCGAATCTGGCGGTTCAGGCCCTGTGTCAGGACAATCCGGAAGACGTTTTTGCCCTGCTGTTGTACAAGGCAGGGCTGTGTCACAGTGTCGAGAATGCGCACGCCACTGCTCATTTTTGACACGAACTCCGGTGTCAGAGGCTTGTCTACCGTTACAATGTATTCTTTGTCGTGCTTGTTTCCTGCCCGCAGTATTTTGTTGATGATGTCGCCGTTGTTGGTCAGCAGGATAAGTCCTTCTGTGGGATTGTCCAGACGCCCAATCGGGAAGATGCGCTTCGGGAAGCCTATAAAATCAATGATGTTGTTTTTGTCTTTCGTGTCAGTGGTGGTGGTTACACCAGCAGGCTTGTTGAAAGCGATGTAGATAGGCTTGTCAGTCGGTTTTTTGGACTTGATGGTTTCACCGTCTACGGCTACTTTATCGCCGGCTTTCACAGTAGCTCCCATCCGGGCAGTTTTGCCGTTGATGGTGACGCGCTTTTCATCAATGTACCTGTCGGCCTCTCTTCTGGAGCAAAAGCCAGATTCGCTTATGAATTTGTTTAACCGTGTGGTGGTATCTTCGGACATGGGTATTTCTTAAATGGAATATGCTTAACTGGAAGAACGTATTGTTATGTTTACGGAATTCAAGAGAGCAGCGGCAGTATAAGGCGGGGCCATCTCTCCGGGTTCAATAATATTCCTGCTGTACTATTGTCAGGGATACATGCGCCTGTAGCTCAGGGGCTGCGTGATTGCTGGTTATCAGCACGGGTAAAGGTTGTGCCTGCCGGAAAAGCAGGCTTCGCACAGGCAGGCTATTTCCTGCTTATCATTCTGATGTAGAGGTCTTCTACCTTCTGGCGTGCCCAGGGCGTTTTGCGGAGAAATTTTAAGCTGGACTTGATGCTGGGGTTGTTGTTGAAGCTGTTGATGTTAATTTTATACCCCAGCTCTTCCCATCCATAGTAATCCACTAACTGCACCAAGATCATCTCCAGTGTCCGGCCGTGCAAAGGGTTGTTTTTCTGTTCTTCCATCGTATTGTGCGCAAAATTAATTAAATACAGCATAGGAAACACTGTAGCTTCTGTTAATTATAGCGCAAAACAGGTGTGGAGGTTCAGCATAGGAGGGGGAGAGTTGAAAAGCGCGCTCCCGATTAACCCGGTAGATAAATTCACCAGATTTCACAGGAACGCGCTTTCAAAATGCTTTTGAGCTTTGGGAGGAAACAGCTGTGCCGCTCTGCTTGTTGGTGTTTAGCTCTCGAAACCTTCCAGCACCAGCATCTTTGTGTTGGCTGCTCTCTGGCGGATAGCCTTTGCTTTGGTATACTCAGGGGAGTTCCACCATTCCTTTGCCCGCTCTACTGATGGGAACTCCAGCATTACGATGCGGTTTGGCTTCCAGTCGCCTTCCAGTGTTTCGTACTGGCCACCGCGCACAATAAACTTGCCATCGTAGGCGGCCAGGGAAGCGGGGGTTAATTTTTTATACTCTTCATAAGTAGCCGGGTCTGTTACCTCAATTTCTACTAATACATATGCTGCCATAGTGTTCTTTATTATTTATTGTTGAAAAAGAGCTTAGCCCTTGCTACAGCTTCTTTAAGATACTTGCTTATTTATTCACTTTGAAGTGATATGTTGATGTGAGGGGCCGATAAACAGCTGCCCAGCTTTTTAAGCTACCACTCCGCAATTGTCATAGCTTATTTGATTTTTACTTTCTTATTTTTCGCACTTTCCGGCGTGTCTCCATAGAAAAGGAAGGGTGGCTTTCTGTGCTTCGTGCCTTGTTCGTAGGCGTAAGTAAGCCGGATAAGGCTTGGCTCGTCATACATTCTGCCCAGGAATTGCAGGCCGGCTGGCAGGTTCTCATAGGTGTACCCCATCGGTACGGTAAAGGCAGGTTGCCCGGTATGCGGGGCAATAATCTGGCTGTTGTCTCCTTTGTAGCCTTTAAAGTCACCTACTCTGGCAGGCGGGTTGTTCCAGGTAGGGTAAATTAGGGCCTCCACCTGGTTTTTATCCATAGCCGCTACCACTGCGTTCCGGAAGGCAATTCTTCTCGGATCTGTGTAGGCATCACCACAGGCATGTGTTGCTTCATCTACATGCTCTGCCTGCTCAAATTCGTACTTCAGGTTTTCTTTTATGTAAGGAGAAAACTTGCCTGAAGTTATCACATCTTCCAGGCTGCTCACCGGCACGCCCTCACCTAAAGAAAAAAGATACTGGTTTATGTCCTGCCTGAACACAGAGCACCACTGGTTTTTGCTCAGGCTGGTAAAATTTTCCACTTCTACAGAGTCCACCACAATGGCCCCGAGTTTTCGCAGGTCCGCTATGGCCTGTTCAAAAAGCGCCTTCACCTGCGGGTCAGGGTCCTTTTCGCTCAGGGTTCTGAACACCCCGATGCGGGCACCTTTCAACCCATCCTTGTCTAGGAACTGACGGTAATTCTCCGGCACTTTTCCCTCGCTGTACCTGGTGAGTGGGTCAGCCGGGTCATAGCCGGCAATTACTTCAAGCACCCTGGTGGCATCCGCCACAGTGCGTGCCATGGGCCCGCCAACATCGTTGCGCAGGTACAGGGGCGCAATGCCGTGCCGGCTGGTTAAGCCTAAGGTGGAGCGGAAGCCTACGAGGGCATTATGAGAGGATGGGCCTCTGATAGAGTTACCAGTGTCGGTACCAAGGCCTACAGTGCCCATGTTAGCCGCCACAGCTGCTGCTGTGCCCCCGCTGGAGCCAGCCGGAACGTGGTTCAGGTTGTAGGGGTTCAGCGTTTCGCCGGCAATAGAGCTAATGGAAACCATCGGGCTGAAAGCCCACTCCGCCATGTTGGACTTGGCCAGCACAATCGCACCGGCGTCTTTCAAGACCTTAACCTGGTATGCATCTTCGGAAGGAGCAAAGCCTTTCAGCGCCAGTGAACCAGCAGTGGTCTGCAGGCCTGCCGTATTGTAGTTGTCTTTAACGATAATCGGAATGCAATGCATTTTCCGGAGTTGCTTTGTCCGGGCAAACTCCTGGTCCAGTTCCCGCGCCCGTGCCAGTGCCTCGGGGTTGGTTACCACAATGGCATTGAGCTTGGTAGGCTGGTCAAAAGATTTAATGCGGTTCAGGTAGGTAGTTACCAGCT
The DNA here is from genome assembly GCF_054779655.1 of Pontibacter brevis. Classification (NCBI taxonomy): domain Bacteria; kingdom Pseudomonadati; phylum Bacteroidota; class Cytophagia; order Cytophagales; family Hymenobacteraceae; genus Pontibacter; species Pontibacter brevis. Next base: position 3,686 of record NZ_BAAGXV010000050.1, on the reverse strand, counting down.
GTTCACAACTGCAGGTGCCTTCCTGAAATGCCTGGTGTATGTCTGCAATGGTTGCCTCCTGTACGTTGAATGTCTTTTTTGCTGTGCTGCTCTTTGCAGTGGTGCCTATTTCCGCCGGGGGGGTACAACTGTTAATAATAAAGAGGCAAAGCAAACAATATAAAACTGAAGAAAACTTGAAGCGCATGGGCTTTTAATTTAATTGTCAGAAGTAAAGCTACAGGTATTATGGCTATCTGGAAAGGTGTTGACCTGAAAAAAAGTTATGGGAATGTTAACAGGAGATAAACTCCGGAGGCGCCTTATGTTGTAACATAGGAATACTTTCTCAAATTAAGCTTAACTTTAAGTGCTGACCTGCCACGGAGCAGTAATGCCTTCCAGCTTTTGTTTATAAAGAATGATAATTGAGTAACGAATGCCAAAGTTTTACCAGGCCATAGGCTTTGCTTTGCTTGTGGCTATCACCCAGACATCCTGTTCCAGTACAAAAGGAGCAGCCGCACAACAGCCAACGGCCACTGCCAAAACAGAAAATACGGAGAGAGCCAGACCAGCTGCAAAAAGCGGTATCAAAAACTACAACGAAGTCATTACCAGAGACGCTGTTTCTGATAAGGGACTCTTTACCGTCCATAAGGTTGGGGACAAGTACTACTACGAAATACCCGATTCGCTCCTGCAGCGCGACTTTCTCTGGATAAGCCGTTTTGCCAGTCTTCCTTCCGGGTTGGGTGGCGGCTACGTGAATGCGGGCTCTTCTGTGAATGAGCAGATGGTGGTATGGCAGAAGTTTAACGATAAAATCGTGCTGAAGACAAAGTCTTACAGCGCGGTGGCTGCCGATACCCTGCCCATCAGCCTTTCGGTGCAGGCCAACAACTACCAGCCCACCATTTACGCCTTCGACATTGCCGCGCTGTCCAAAGACTCAGCAGGTTATGTCATTGATGTCACCAAGTTCTTTTCCAGTGATATCAAAGTCATCAGTGGGCTTACCGCCGATATGCGGAAAAATTACAAGGTGAGTAAACTGGATGAGAGCCGCAGCTTTATTCACAGTGTGAAAAGCTTCCCGCTGAACATTGAGGTGAAGCAGGATTTTACCTATGATGCCGCGGAGCCGCCATCTAACGCAGCCACAGGCTCTATCAGCCTGATGATGAACCAGTCAATGGTGCTGTTGCCGAAAGAACCAATGCAGCCCCGCCTGAACGATTACCGCGTCGGCTACTTTACCATCCGGCAGATTGACTATGGCTCAGAAGCCCTGAAAGCCGATGAAAAGTCGTACATCCGCCGCTGGAGGCTGGAGCCCAAAGACGTTGAAGCATATAAGCGGGGCGAACTGGTGGAGCCGGTGAAGCCTATCGTCTATTACCTGGACCCTGCCACTCCTGCCAAACTGCGCCCTTATATTAAAGCAGGTGTGGAACAGTGGCAAAAGGCTTTTGAAACAGCCGGGTTCAAGAATGCCATTATTGCCAAAGACCCGCCTTCGCCGGAAGAAGACCCTGATTTCAGCCCGGAAGACGTGCGTTATTCTGTGATACGCTACGTAGCCAGCACTACCCGCAACGCCGTTGGGCCGAGTGTGTCAGATCCGCGCTCCGGCGAGATAATAGAAAGCGATATCATCTGGTACCATAACCACCTGCGCTCTTACAGAAACAGGTACTTGCTGGAGACTGGCGCAGCCAACCCGAATGCCCGCACGCTTGATACACCTATAGAAGACCTCGGTGAAATGATGCTGGAGGTGATTACGCATGAAGTAGGCCATGCGCTCGGCTTGCCGCATAACATGAAAGCCAGTGCTGCCTATCCAACAGACTCACTGCGTTCAGGAGCATTTACCCAGAAGTATGGCATTGCCGCCACCATCATGGATTATGCCCGCTACAACTATATTGCCCAGCCCGGTGACCAGAACATCCGGTTCATTCGCCAGCTAGGCCCTTACGACCATTATGCTATTAACTGGGGTTACCGTTACCTGCCTGATGCCAATAGCGCAGAGGAGGAGGTGCCGACATTATCTAAATGGATAACAGAACGAACAGGCGACCCGGTTTACCAGTTCGGTAGCGGAAGCGGCGGTTACGACCCCGAAAGCCAGACAGAGGGTATTGGCGCCAACATAGTGGCGTCCAGCACCTACGGCCTGAAAAACCTGAAGCGGGTGGCACCAAAGCTGTATGAGTGGACCGCAGCTCAAACCAATGATTACGATGACCTGGAAGAACTTTACGGTGAACTGATAGGCGTTTGGAGCCGCTACATTGGGCATGTGGTCACCAACGTGGGTGGGGTGCACGAAAACCGCCTGAAGCCGGAACAGACAGGTTATATTTATACGCCTGTAGCTGCCAAAACACAGGCAGAGTCAATGGACTGGCTCCTGAAGAATGCCTTTTCTTCGCCGGAGTGGCTGCACCAGGCCAACATCAGCCGCAACATTCACCACGCCAGCTATGTGGAGAGCATCCGCAACCTGCAGGAGCGCCACCTGAACAACCTGCTCTCGGCAGACAGAATGGCCCGCCTGATGGAAAATGACGTGAACAACGTAGGTTATAATGCCCTTGATATGGTGCGGCAGCTGCAGCGTGGCATCTGGAGCGAAGTATACAGCGGGGCAAAAATAGATATTCACCGTCGAAACCTGCAAAAGGCTTACCTCGACCGCATGAACTACCTGCTGAACGAGGAGCCGGCCCGCAGCAACCGTAACTACGGAACACCAGTTGAAATCAGCCAGTCTGATATCCGTTCTATTGTAAGGGGGGAGTTAGTAAAGCTGCAGCGCCAACTCAGAAGCGCCCAGAGCCGCTACAACAACGACCTCAGCCGGTACCATGTAGATGATGCCATTGTGCGGATTGAGAATATTCTGAACCCGAAGAAAGCGTAATCCTGCATTACTCGCATTTAATAAATGAAAGCCCTTCCGGTTGGAGGGGCTTTTCATTTTTAATTAGAGTTGAATCTTTTATCTATAATCACGAAATCATATATTAGAATCTAAACATGGGACATAATGATTACAAATATTCCTACAGGAAGTGATTTTGAGAAGGCTGCCAAAGAGTGCTTAATCCAAGCATTTCAGCTAATCTATAAGACAGATGAAGAAATAGATGTTTTTAGTTCTAATAGTTTAGACATTCCTGATTTTGCAGAAAATGAATTCAATGAAAATTACTTCTCATTTTGGCTACATAAACAGTCTGTATTAAGAACTACAATAATATTGATACAGCAAAGTCATGAGCTATTTATGAAGGGGGCTATTGCACAAGTTTCTCCTCTTCTACTTCTAGAGAATAAGAGGACAGAGTGGCCCACTTTATATAAGCATCATGATAAGGATTTTAATAGTCTTTACACATTAAATGCAGAGAGTCTACTTCACACTTATAGTGCAGTTTTGAAGGAACCTGCAGCTGAGGAGTTAATTAGATTTGTGGACGAAGTAAGAGTGCTGAGGAATAATTTTCTGAGCTGTACATAATCCGCAATTTCCGCTGCATTGTACTGCTGTTGTTGCATCATGTTCTTTTTGGATGATGTCCAGTTGTCTAGAGGCTATCTCAAAAATGGGAATCCCAGCTTGAGTTAATATGTTGGTTTCTCATGGAGTTGACAAACGAGCAATGGGAAAGGGTAAAAGACCTTGTGCCAGA
>NZ_BAAGXV010000049.1:0-6675 GCF_054779655.1 Pontibacter brevis | reverse complement strand
CTGGCACAAGGTCTTTTACCCTTTCCCATTGCTCGTTTGTCAACTCCATGAGAAACCAACATATTAACTCAAGCTGGGATTCCCATTTTTGAGATAGCCTCTACTCAAAAAATGCGCTGTACATTATCTGTTATTATTGCAAGTAAGTGGCAAACATAAATTGTTATGGTTAACATTGCGGCACATGAACGGTGAAGCCATGTCAATGTCTTCCCGCCTTACTTAATGGCTGATAAACGAAAGATATTTTAAAGCAGCCTGTTTTAGTAGATGCGCAACTTACAGCAATATATCGCCTACCTGCTCTTAGTGCTCCTCTTCCGGGTACTAATGCCTGAAGATGCGATTTTATTGCTGCATGCCCACCAGCACACAGAGGACAAGGTGCAGGCAGAAGCAACAGTCGGCACAATGCACATCCATTGTGAAGTGGACGATTACTGCGGTAATTTCTTTCTTGCTCCTCACTTTTCCTATGATCTTGCTTTAGCACCACAAAGTGGCTGCTACATACAACCTTACGATTTCGTTTGGAAGTTTACATTTCCCAACAACACTTATCTTCGGGGCCCTCCTGTAGCCTAATCATTCCTTCAGAATGTATCCGCATTGAGCACAGCCAATTGCTGGAATTGCTTTTCACAGATTACCTGAAAGCAGGTAGTCTGTAACCTATGCTATGCTTTATCTGGTGAGTTTTGCAAGCCATAACCAGGCGCAACATTCCGGCCGTGGATATTGCGTGCGGCAGAATGGGCATTGTGGAAGATAAGCCGGTGCTGCAGATTCAGGAAGCACTGCTCAGCCTGGTGCGCCACCTGCAGATACAGGAAGGCAAGCCAGCCCCGGTGGAAAATCCGGTGATGATACCGCAGCGCACCTCCGTTAGCAGCGAGCACGAAGGCTTTTTCTACAGCGACCTCACCAGCGGCGACTATGTAAAGAAAAGCATGAAGCTGGGCTATCATCACCGACCTCTTCGGCAATCAGGTGACAGATGTCACCTGCCCGACAGACGGCGTTATCCTCTACAAAACCTTAAATCCACCTGTGAAGAAAGGCGATGGTTTATTCAGCATCAGCCATATAGATTAAAATCTTTTTTAAAACAGGTACGCCAGAATGAACTGCCTTTTCTAAAGGTAGGTACGGCTGCCTGACATTCAAATTTCGAAATCAACATGAAAGAATATATGTGTGTGCTGCTGCTGGTGTTCTTCCAGCTGGCGGTACAGGCGCAGCACTCCGGCGCCATAAGCGGCAGCGTAACCGCAAAAGACGGAAGCGGCATTGAAGGTGTCTCGGTTGTGCTGAAAGAAAGTAGCCAGTCAACCATTACGGGTTCTGACGGAGCCTTCAGTATAGGCGGTTTAGGATTTGGTGAATATACCGTTATTGCACAGGGTCTGGGTTTCGGCGTCGTGACCCGGCAGGTGGTATTGAGCGCCGGAGCCCCAAACGGCGTCTGTTCGCTTTACCCTTGACGCCAGCTCTAATGCGCTGCAGGAGGTGGAGGTGCTGGGCCGAAAGGAAACGACCTACAAAAGCGAATACAGCTTTATCGGCACGAAAACTGCCAGCCTGGTGATAGACGTGCCACAGACTATTTCATCGGTTACAAAAGAGCTGATGGAAGACCAGCAGGCCTTTACCCTGAACGATGTGGTGCAGAATGTGGCGGGCGTAAACCAGTATTTCGGTTACGATGATTTAACGGTGCGCGGCTTCCGCAATGGCTACGAAAGCGGCTTTCGCCTGGTAAATGGCTTGCGCTCGGGTTACAGCTATGGCAATGGCTTCTTCAGGGTGCCACTTACAGCAAACCTGGAAAGGGTAGAGGTGCTGAAGGGACCTGGCGCGGCCTTGTATGGCGACATCAACCCGGGCGGAACGGTGAACATGGTCACGAAAAAGCCACTGGAGGAAGAACGTAAAGCGGTCAGCTTCTCCGTGGGCAGCTTCCAGACGATGCGCTCTGCGTTGGATTTTACAGGGGCTTTGAACGAAGATAAGTCCCTGTTGTATCGTTTGAATGTTGGCTACGAAAATACCAAGACCTTTCGGGATGTGAACGACCGGCAGTCGCTTCTGATTGCCCCAACCGTTACGTTCAGGCCAACAGATAAAACCATTATCAACGCAGAAGTGGTGTACAGCAGCTTTAATGGCTACCTGGACCGTGGCCTGCCCATACAGGGAGGGGACCTGTTCGCGCTTCCTTTTTCCTTCTCCGTAAATCAGCCGAACGATCATTTTAAGGTGAAGGACCTGTCGCTCAACGCCTCGCTGAACCATAAAATAAACGAGTGGCTTTTTTCAATGTGGCGTATATGAAGTTTGCTTACGCGGAGGACATCCAGGAGCACCGCACGCTGAACACCTTTGCCGATGCACCGCTGAACACGGTGATGAACCTGCTTTATTTTGAGCGCCTGGCCAAGGAGTACACGGACAATCTCTCTGCCTACGCATCCCTTGCCCGCCATACAGGCAGCATCCGTCATAAAATTGTGTTAGGAGCCGATTATGTGAAGTTCGACACCGACAAGAACAGCACCATGTTCGAGGCGCGTCAACAGCTGGTGAATGGCGAAGCGGTACCTTTAACTTTTGACCTGAAGAGCCCTTTGTACGAGGTAAAGAACCCGAGCAACTACATTCGCCGGCCGATACCGCAGTTCTTTATCGACTACATCAACAATGTATATCACACCACCGGCTTGTATGTGCAGGATCAGCTGGATATTACTAAAAGACTGGGCCTGTTGCTGGGCTTACGCTACGAGATGTTCCGCGACGAGCGGGACTATGGCGATGGCGAAGAAAAAATAGCGCAGGACGTGCTTTTGCCACGGGCTGGGTTAACCTATTCGCTGCTCGACAACCTGAACTACTTTGCCTCTTACAGCCAGGGCTTCCGGCCTGTTAACCCGCAGTACATCAAGTACCCGGAACGCTATGGCCGAAGCGAGCCCTTCCGCAATGAAAGCAGCTACCAGGTAGAAACAGGCCTGAAAGAGGAGTTCTGTCAGAAAGCCTTGTTTGCCACACTTTCCTTCTACCAGATTGAGAAGCGCAATACGCTGGTGAATACCTTTCAGCTCACAGAGGAAGGAAACCCTATATACAGGCAGAATGGCAGAACCCGCTCACAAGGTGCCGAGTTGGAATTAACCGGAAACATTCTGCCGAACTTCAACCTGAATGCCAACTATGCTTTCAACCATACCGAGGTACTGCACTCTGACTTGCCTGCAGAAAATGGCATAATGGCGGCCAATGCACCCAGGTATTCGGCAGGGCTGTGGGCAAAATATACCTTCACCATACCGGCTTTAAGAGGAGTTGGGTTGGCAGTCGGTGGTAATTATGTGGGCGAGCGAAGAATGGAAACACTGGTAAGTGCCGTGAACACAGGAGAATTAATCTGGGACTACTGGCCTTCTTACACTGTGGCAAATGCCGCCCTGTTTTACAACGTCAACAAGTTCAAGTTCAGCTTTAACCTGAACAATGTGTTGAATGAGCGCTACTTTGTCGGCGGCTACGACTACTTCCGTGCCAGCCCGGGTGCCCCCCTAAATTTCATGACGACAGTAGCTTATACGTTTTGATGAAAATGATTGGCTGGTAAGTGGGGGCTGGTACGAGCTGCAAGCCCGCACCAGTGGTAGGAACAACAGAGTTGCAACGGTACAGATAGGTGGTTGAACCTACACCACAGCCAGATTCAGTTATAGTAAAACCCCTATAATCCCCTCTAGGGGATAGTTTTTCCACTGACCAAAATTAAAATATCTAACCTACATATGAACATTGTATTAGAAGCTAGACAACTCGCGAAGCAGTACCAGGACAAACTGGCGCTCAAAGGCCTGAACCTACAAATACAGGCAGGGGAGATTTTCTGCCTTTTGGGCCAGAACGGCGCTGGTAAATCAACTACACTCAACCTGTTCCTCGGTTTTATAAAGCCAACCTCCGGAGCGGCTTACATCAATGGATTGGAGGTAGCCACCAACGTGACCAAAATAAAAGAATACCTGGCTTACATACCCGAAAACGTGATGCTGTACCCTAACCTGACGGGGCTGGAAAACCTGGCGCTGTTCAGTAGCCTGGCAGGGTTCGAGTACTCCAAAAACGAACTGATGCACTACCTGGTGCGGGCTGGCTTGCCAGCCGAAGCCGCCAGCCGCAGGGTAGGGGGTTACTCCAAAGGGATGCGCCAGAAAGTGGGCATTGCCATTGCCGTGGCGAAGCATGCCAAGGTACTATTGCTCGATGAGCCAACCTCAGGCCTCGACCCAAAAGCCAGCAATGAATTTTCGGAATTGCTGCTGCAACTCAGCGATGCGGGCACCGCCATATTTATGGCGACGCACGATATTTTCAGATCGAAGGAAGTGGGGACCCGGGTAGGCATCATGCGGGATGGAGAATTGGTAGACGTGCTTTCTGCAGCCGAATTAAATGCCAATGAACTGGAGAAACTATACTTAAACTACATGCACGTATAACATGGTAAAAAGCATCGCCAAAAAAGAATTCATCAGCACCCTCCGCGACAGCCGCTTTGTGGCCCTGAGCGTGATTGTGCTGCTGTTGCTGCTGGCGGCTACCATCGTGGGGCTGCACAGTTATACAACACTTCAGGAAGAACGCGATGTGGCGCAGCAGACGGTAAACGACCAGTTTGCCAACGCTGCAGACCGCCACCCACACCGCATGGCCCACTACGGTTCCTATGCTTTCCGCCCAAAGTCAAGTATCAGCTTCCTGGATTTTGGCATGGACTCCTACACAGGAGCCTCCGTGTACATGGAAGCGCACCGGCAAAACAGCGCCAACTTCAGCCAGGCGCAGCAGTCCGCCTCGCTCATCCGCTTCGGCGAAATAACAGTGGCATTTGTGCTGCAAATGCTCCTGCCGCTGCTCATTATTTTCCTTTGTTTCGGCGCTTTTACGCAACAGAGGGAGACAGGAACCTTAAAGATATTGCTAAGCCAGGGCGGGTCGCTGCGGCAGGTGGCCTGGGCAAAAATAGCGGGCTACTGTAAGGTAGTGGCGCTGGTAGTGGCACCTGCTTTGGTTATGGCTAGCCTGCTGCTGTTTGGCAGGGGCGGCTTTGAGCTGGACGGCGACCTGCTGGTAAGGCTGCTGCTTTTTATGCTGTTCTACCTGGTGTATTTCTTTCTCTTTATTGTACTGTCGGTGGTGGTGTCGGCTTTGCACCAGCGTTTCAGCACAGCTTTGGTCTCCTTGCTGGGCATCTGGATTCTCTTCTGCGTGATAACACCTAAAGCAACAGCCAACCTGGGAGCGAATCTTTACACTACACCTACCAAAGCGCAAATGGATGCCGCTGTGCATGAGGAGGTAACCAAAGGTATAGACGGGCACAATTCAAGCGACGAACGCGTGGAGGCACTGAAACAGGAATTGCTGAAGAAGTACAAGGTAGCTACGCTGGAAGAACTTCCTGTTAATTTCGATGGCATACACATGGCGGCAGGAGAAGAGCACAGCACAAGGGTGTATCAGGAGCATTTCAATGAGCTGACAGGCATCTTCAAAAGCCAGAACCGCATCTCGGAATATGCAGGTTTGCTGAACCCTTACCTGGCGGTGCGCCACCTGTCTATGAGTATGGCTGGTTCCGACTACATCCACTTTCAGAATATGGCTGAGCAGTACCGTTTTAACCAGTCGCAGGAGCTGAACCACATCCAGGCTACCCAGCTCAAGTATGGCGACAAAGAAACACGCCTGAGCGGGGACACCTGGAAAAACTTTAAGCCTTTCGAGTATGAAACGCCCCATGCCGGATGGGCACTGGGTAACCATGTGGTGTCGCTTGTAGCCCTGCTGTTGTGGCTGGTGCTGGTATGCACGCTTGGCCTCAGGCTGATAGACAAAACAAAAATTGCTTAAGAGATGAAAAGATTCCGGATACTGATAAAATACGAATGGCTCAACTTCAGGGCCGATAAAGGGCTGCTGATACTCACCCTGCTGACACTGTTCGCAGGCCTGTACGGTATTTACTACGGCACAACGGAGATAGAGAGGCAGCGCGAAAACATAGCAGCGCTCGACGTGCTGACGGAGCATAACGTGGAGGAAATGAAAGAGAAGTTTCCAGGCGATGCGGATGCGGGGGACATTGGCTACTACCACTCCACCTTCGCCGTAAACCACCCCGGCTCCTGGGCCGGCCTCTCTATGGGGCAACGGGATGTGAATCCTTACTACATCAAGCTGCGCCTGCTCAACCTGCAGTCGCAGCTGTACGAATCGGAAAACATCAACCCGCTGAAAGTGCTTTCCGGCAACTTCGACCTGGCTTTTGTGCTGGTATACCTGTTTCCTTTGCTCATCATCGGGCTTTGCTTTAACATACTTTCGGCGGAAAAGGAGCAGGGCACTTTGCCTTTGTTGCTGTCGCAGCCTATTGGCCTGCCGCTGTTAGTAGGAGCCAAGCTTATGTTCCGGATGATACTGGTGCTGGGGCTGGCGCTGCTGCTTTCTGTTGCTGCCTTCGTGTGGGGACAGGTAACACCCGATGTAAGAGGCTGTTTTGATTTAGTTGAGTAAAAAAATAGGTGCCGGTTGTTGGGTAAGAAAAGTTTGCAGACTTATGGCTTACCCAAGCGACTTAACCGACACCCAATG
>NZ_BAAGXV010000048.1:0-6380 GCF_054779655.1 Pontibacter brevis | reverse complement strand
TGATCTGGCACAAGGTCTTTTACCCTTTCCCATTGCTCGTTTGTCAACTCCATGAGAAACCAACATATTAACTCAAGCTGGGATTCCCATTTTTGAGATAGCCTCCAGGCGCATTTCTACTGCATCCAGCAGTTCCAGATCATCGAAAGGCTTCACCAGGTAATCGTCTGCACCTAGGTTCATCCCTTTCCTGAAGTCCTCCTTTTCTGATTTTGCCGTCAGGAAAATAAAGGGGATACTTGCCGTTGCGGTATTGCTCCCCAACATGCGCAGCACACCATAGCCATCCAGCTGCGGCATCATGATGTCGCAAATAATCAGATCTGGAATTTCTCTTTTGGCCACCTCTACCCCCACCTTTCCGTTTTCGGCTTCCAGAACAGTGTAGTTGGCAAGCGTTAATATTTCGGCGATGTTTTCCCGAATTTCCTGGTTATCCTCAATCAGCAATATCTTTTTCATGGTTCTGTGGTTTGCGAAAGCGTGATGGTAAAGGTGGTGCCTTTGTCTAACTCACTTGCATAGCAAAGTGCGCCACCCATTATGTCTACATACTTTTTTACAATATTCAGCCCCAGGCCTGTTCCCTGAATGTTGGTGACATTATGCGCCCGGAAGAAAGGGGTAAACAGGTGGGCTTTATCTGCATCTGGTATGCCGATGCCTTCACCCCGCACCTTAATTGTAATCTGCCCTTCTCTGATTTTCGTTGTAAAATGCACCTCCTGGTACTCTCCGGAATACTTACTGGCGTTGGAAAGCAGGTTAAGCAGGATGTTTTTCAGTAATTGCTTATCAACACAAACAGCTGTATCCGCGCCTTTGTGCTGATAGTAAATCTGCTGCCCCATCTTCAGCACGCCCTGCACCTCTTCCACCACTTGGGTGGCAAATTCCTTCAAATCAAAGGCCGTGGGTACATTGTAAAGTTTGCCAGCTTCCTGGAGTGAAGCTTTACATCATAGATGCGTGGGAACAACCAGTACAGGATGGCGAATATCAGGAAACCGTTACAACCCAGTGCGCCCACGTGTACGTGTGCTACAATCCAGTCAGTGAAGTGCGCAATGGCGTTCACGTTTTTCAGCGATAGCATCGGGCCTTCGAAGGTAGCCATACCGTAAGCCGTGATGGCCACCACCATAAATTTCAGTACTGGTTCCTCGCGCACCTTATCCCAGGCACCGCGCAGGGTCAACAAGCCGTTAATCATACCACCCCAGCTTGGGGCAATCAGCATTACAGAGAACACTACACCCAACGACTGTGCCCAGTCAGGCAGTGACGTGTACAGCAGGTGGTGCGGACCGGCCCAGATGTAAATAAAGATCAGGGACCTGAAGTGGATGATGGACAGGCGGTACGAGTATACCGGGCGGTTCGCTGCTTTAGGCAGGAAGTAGTACATCAGGCCTAGGAACGGCGTTGTTAAGAAGAATGCCACCGCATTGTGGCCATACCACCATTGCACCAGCGCATCCTGCACCCCGGCATAACCAGAGTAGCTCTTGAAGAAGTTAACCGGCATCTCGTAAGAGTTCACGATGTGCAGCACTGCTACTGTCAGGAAGGTGGCGATGTAGAACCAGATGGCCACATACATGTGCTTCTCCCTGCGCCTGGCAATGGTGCCGAACATGTTCCAGCCGAACACCACCTATACCAGCGTAATCAGGATATCTATCGGCCACTCCAGCTCTGCATACTCTTTAGAGGTAGTGATACCAAGCGGAAGCGTAATAAGCGCCGCCACAATAATCAGCTGCCATCCCCAAAAGTTCAGCTTGCTGAGTTTGTCGCTGTACATGCGCGATTTACAAAGGCGCTGCAGTGAGTAGTATACCCCCATGAAAATGGCATTGCCCACAAAGGCAAAAATCACGGCGTTGGTATGTAGAGGCCTGATACGGCCAAAAGTCGTGTACTGGTTGCCCATGTTCAGGTCCGGCTTAGCCAGCTGGAACGCGATAAGTGTTCCGATGATCATACCCGCTATTCCCCAGAAAACAGTGGCAATACCAAAGTTCCGAACAATTCTGTTGTCGTAGTAGAACGTCTCTGGCGCAACAGGTTCATTGCCCTTGGGCGGGGCAACGCTGCGGTGCGCTGGTTTTACAAGTTCTGCATCATTAGCTGACATGTGCGGTGTCCTCCATTTGTTTAAGTGTTCTGTTTATGTTTTGTGTTTGTCTTCTCTTTTGACTTTTCAAAATTCCTAAAGAAGCGGCAGGGAAAAGATGATGAATGTCATCTTCAGAGGTGATTGTCATCAACAGGTACAGCCATTATTTCATAGCTAGCAAGACGCTCGCAGGAGCTGCGCACGCTGCGAGGTCTCTGCACGGAGTAAGGTCTGTGCATATAGGCAGGTCATTCCTCTACTCTACTTTTTCTTCTGGTTTCTTGCTGCCGGGCACTTCATTTTCAAAAAGCATCCTGACCGCAGGCGTATAATCGTCGTCGTACTGCCCGGAGCGCACGGCCCAGAGGAAAGCCCCCAGGAAAAGTCCTGCTACGGTGATGCTGACTGCTATCATTAGGAATATGATGTACATGGCTATCTTGAGTTAGAGAATTAGAGAGTTAAAAGTTCATCGGCTCTGAAGACCTCGCAGCGCCCGAAGGTCCTGCGAGTGTCTGGGTCAATGGCCGTGGCTTCGTAGCTAATATCAGACGCTCACAGGAGCTGCGCACACTGCGAGGTCTTCACTGTTATAACCCCGCCCTTTGGCGGCGATTTTAACAGACATGGTGGCGAACAGGATAACACTCAGGGAGCTGATGGGCATGAGGATGGCCGATACAATGGGCGAAAAGAGCCCCTGCACCGCGAGTGTTAAACCAATCACGTTGTATATCAGCGATACAGCAAAGGTGGCCAGGATGATGTTCATGGTCATCTTTGAGAAACTTAGGAACGTACTCAGCTTATCAAAAGCCGAGGCATCCAGGATGGCGTCGCAGGACGGTGAGAAATTGGTAATGCTGTTGGTGAGGCCAATACCCGCATCACTCTGCTTCAGCGCTCCGGCATCGTTCAGGCCATCGCCTACCATCAGGACGTGGTGTTGCCCGCTCTTCAGCTGCCTGATATACTCCAGTTTCTGCACCGGCGATTGGTCAAAATTCAGCGCCGAGTCTTCCCCTAAAAGCGTTTTCAGGCGTGCCTCCTCGTGGTCATTATCTCCGGAGAGCACCTCCAGCTTTTTGTCGTTCAGCTCCCGGAGTATGTCTTTCAGGCCTTGGCGGTACACATTATAGAAGGCGTAAAAGCCCACCACAAGCCCATCTAGTGACACGTATACTGTTGTTTTCAGCGCATCGCTTTTATTTGCAGCTGTACCTGTATAAGCTGCAGAGCCAACTCTGGTTAACTGACCGTTCACTTCCCCTACCAGTCCTTTACCGGCAAACTCCTGGAAGTTCTGAACAGGCAGGGTAGCGCCCTTGAGGTGCTGGAAAATGCGCTGGCTGAGCGGGTGCGTGGAGTGCTGTAAAACTGATTTTATAGATTGCTCCTGTGCTGCTGTTAGCGCTTTGCCTGTATAGGGTAGCTCAGCAGCACTTGGCTCGGTCAGGGTACCGATTTTATCAAACACCACCGTGTCTATTTTGGCAAGCGTCTCAACTACCGCTGTGTTCTTGAGGTAGAACTTGTTCTTGCCGAACACTCGCATGGTATGGCCATGCACAAAGGGCGTAGCCAGCGACAAGGCACAAGGGCAGGCAATGATGAGCACCGACGTGAAGGCCTTCACAACCATATCCGTATCTCGCGGCACCCAGTATCCCAGTGAAGCGGCAGCCACTATGAGCGTGACAATGATGAACCATTTCCCCGCTATATTGGCGTAGGTGCCCACGCTTTGCGATTCATCCTTTGAGAAGACGGTATTGTTCCAAAGCTGCGTCAGGTATCCCTGCGATACAGCCTTCACAACCTCAAGCTCCACACTTTCACCTACCTGCCGGCCACCAGCGTATATTACCTCCCCCACTACTTTCTCCACCGGCTCCGACTCCCCGGAAACAAAGCTGTAGTCAATCAGGGCGGTGCCTCTCAAAAGGATGGCATCAGCCGGTATCAGCTCCTGGTTCCGGATGCGGATGCAGTCGCCCACTTTCAGGTTACGTACCGCAACAGACGCCTCTTCCCCATCCTCCTTCAACACTGTAATAGATACTGGGAAGTAAGAAGTATAGTCTCTGTCGAAAGAGAGTGTGTCGTAGGTGCGCTGCTGGAAGTATTTGCCTATCAGCATAAAGAAAACCAGCCCGGTAAAAGAGTCGAAGTAGCCGGGACCGGTTCCGGTAAACACCTGGTACATACTCACCGTGAACAGGGCCAGCAGCCCGGTGGCAATAGGCAAATCGATGTTTACCATGCGTTGCTTAATTCCTTCTATGGCGGAGGTAAAGAACCCGCGCGCGCTGTAGAAAAACACAGGTAAGGAAAGTACAAAGCTGAGGTAGCCGAAAAAGGAACCGAAGGTTCGCTGCAGTCCTTCTGTTACAGCCAGGTAATCCGGGAACGCCAGTAGCATGACGTTGCCAAAGCAGAAGCCGGCAATACCTAATTTGTAGATGATGCTGCGGTTCGGCTTGCTTGTCTTTTTTCCATCGGTATCGGCTAACGTAATGGCTGGCTCATAGCCAATCCGGGCCAGCAGCTGCACCACTTCCCGCAGCGAAGTCTTCTGGTGAAAGTATGTCAGCGATACCTCTTTTCTCAGGAAGTTAACCGTGGATTCAGAGATGCCCGGGTTCAGCTTAAATAAGTTCTCGAGCAGCCAGATACAGGAGCTGCAGTGCATCTGCGGAATATAGAACGTCAGCTTGCAGATGGCATCGTTCTTAAAGTTGACAAGCTGCGCCTCCACCCCGGCATCGTACAGGTAAGCAAACCGCGATTCGGAAACAGGCTGCTTTCCTGTGATGCCCGGGTTTTCTTCCAGGTTATAGTAAGCGCAAAGGTTGTTCTCCTCTAACAGCTCGTATACATTTTTGCAGCCGGCGCAGCAGAAAGTCTTGTCATGTGCTTCTATTATTTCTTCCACACAGGCATCCCCGCAGTGGTAGCAACTTTGAATATTGGTTTGGAGTGCGGCTTCCATCTCAATCTCTATTTTGTTAGTTTACAAAATAGAGAAAGCGGTGGTGGGGCAAAAGATGAGCAATGTCACTAGGGAATGTGATCCTTGTCAGGGGGTGCCTTTGGAGCAAATCAGCTTATTGAATGGAAAAGAAGTTGCCTTAAAAGCTTTCTCTACATCCTGTATGCCACACGGTTCGTTTAAACTTTACATGTTTGATCCAGTTTAAAGGAAGAAGACTTACATAAGAACAGAATATATGAATCAGGAAGAAAATACATTTGAACTGGCCACCTTTGCAGGCGGGTGTTTCTGGTGCATGGTCAAACCCTTTGACCAATGGGAGGGCATAGAAAAAGTCGTGTCCGGCTATACCGGAGGAGAAATCCAAAACCCTACCTACGAGCAGGTATGCTCTGATACGACCGGCCATTACGAGGCCGTGCAAATCACCTTCGACCCGAGCAAAATTTCCTATAAGGAGATATTGGAGATTTTCTGGCAGCAGATAGACCCCACCGATGCCGGCGGCCAGTTCGGCGACCGCGGCTCTTCTTACCAGACAGCCATCTTCTACCACAACGAAGAGCAGAAACAGCAGGCAGAACAGTCGAAGAAGGAACTGCAGGAAAACGGGCCTTTCAGCCAGCCTATTGTAACGCCTATACTACCGGCCAAACCATTTTACCCGGCAGAACAATACCACCAGGACTACTACAAAAAGAATCCTACCCATTATCAGCGCTATAACGTAGGCTCCGGCAGAGCTGGCTTTATAGAAAGACATTGGAAAAAGGCTTAGTAGAAATAATGCATTATTCTGCTTTTTCTGATGTACCGGGTCAAACCACCCCTACCCCTCCTTGTCCAAGGAGGGGAGCCTGTTTATTCAGGTTTCTCAAGGCTTTTTCCATAGTCAATTCTTTATTCCCATTACCAAAATCTGTCCGCACGAAGTGAATGAGTTTCCAGTTTTTGGGTTGAGCGCCTTGTAAATTTCCGGTGCCACGCCAGTGGCAGCCGTAAGGCAGGAAATATACACAGCGCGATGCCCGAAGACGAGGCCGCTCGGCCTGAGAGCAAAGGATGCCAAGATGGAAAAGGCTGTTAGTGAGTTGTTGGAGAAGTTGTTACTACGGCAGCTTAGACAAGATAAGCTATGGAAGGAGATGTATAGTATTATAGAAGCTATCTCAAAAATACCTAAGCATTATCTTCATGCACGCGAGCAGCAGGAATGCCAGGTAATTATCAGCCTTCTTTTCCTGTCTGACCAAGGTTCTTCTG
>NZ_BAAGXV010000047.1:0-6183 GCF_054779655.1 Pontibacter brevis | reverse complement strand
TGGCACAAGGTCTTTTACCCTTTCCCATTGCTCGTTTGTCAACTCCATGAGAAACCAACATATTAACTCAAGCTGGGATTCCCATTTTTGAGATAGCCTCTAGTGCTTTCAGACCCTACCAGCGAAGACTATATACCTGAAAGCCTTCGCAACAATGACCGCTTACGCGCCCTCTGCCTGAGTGGTGCTATGCCACTGGAGCAATACATTGATTTTATTACCAACATCGGGTTTGGTACCGTGGAGGTAAGAGCAAGACGTCCTTACCGCGTATTGGCTCCGGGTCAGTATGATACAGATAAGCCAATTTTTATAGAAAGCGTTGAAATTTGCGCTATCAAAGATCCGATGCCGGATGATGGCCCTTGCGTATTTACAGGCAAGCACGCCATCTACTTCGGAGAAGATGAGTTTTTTGATGATGGGAAAGGCCACACTTTACTTCATAACCAGCCGCTGGCGGTGTGTGATAAAACCGCCAAAGCACTTGGAGATTTAGGTCGAAAAGACATCTACATCACGGGTTCCACCTGGTTCTACGATGGAGGCGGATGCTGTTAAGCTGTGTCAAGGCAGCAGAGATGACCATTGGCTGATTTACTTTACCTGTTCAATACAAGCCACAACTTACCTGTTTCAATATAGAAATCCGTCCCTGCGTTCCTCTAAAGACACAGGGACGGATTATTGTACCGAATTAGCATACAAATATAATCAGGAAGAAGAAAGAAATGGCAGGCTATGGAAGTTCTTAGGCCTTTACTGCTTTAAACCATTGTTTGTCGTTGCAGTGCTCACAGGTTTGCTCCGGTTCTTTTCGGCTTTCCACTAAGTTTCCACAGCTTCCGCAGGCGTACTTACCTTCAACCACTGTCAGTTCCTGCAGGTAATCTTTGTCCCAATCAGGCAAAATGCAGAGCCCTTCGCGTGCATGGTCTTCATAAAGATAGATAGTAAAAGATCCATTAGCCTCCAGATAAGCCCGCTGCACTCTTCCCAGGCTGATTACTTCCTTGAGTCTGAATTCAGTAAGCATACGCTCACGTGTAATTTTGCTCTTCTTCATGTTATGCAGGTCCAGGCAACCATCCTTTGCCATAGCACCGATGCTACCTACCACCAGGCTCTCAAACCCGGGATTATTCATAAACTTTATAGAGACATAACGCTGTATACCTATCACAATACCTGCAATGATGAAGGCTGGTAACATGCCTCTTTCCGGATCTTGTATGGGAATACCAATAGCCGCTGCCAGCGATATCATAGCAATCATTTCGTTTCTGCTGATCATGGCAGACATGCGCTTCCCCATGATGCGCATACTTGCAATCAAAATCAGGTAAACAACTATTCCACGAAGCACTACCTCGAGCAAAAAGATCAGCGGCACTTCTCCTATGAAGATGCGCATCCAATCCCAAAGTTCAGCTTCAGCTGTATTCATCCTTTTCTCTTTAAGCTTTTGATTATTGAATAGGAGGCGTCCAATCCTGGTTAGCACAGTTGCTACAGGTGATCTGTTCCTTATCGTTTTCTTCCTTTACATTCCCACAATAACAGCAGGCTTGTTTTTCGTGCACTTCCTTTGTACCAGGAGGCAGGGCATTATCAACTCTCGGATAAACAGATAAACCAGGCCTTTCTTCTGCTAACTTGTATAAACTAAAATGTCCATCAGCTTCAGAATAAAGTCTCTTTACCTGGCCCAGGTGTCGAATACCCTTGGAACGTAACACACCAAAAATCTGGTCCTTGCTGATGTGCATGCTTTGTAACTCTTCCGGAGCTATGACACCATCTTTGATGATCAGTCTGATCTTGCCTTGGGTGAGCATCTCTACACTGCGTTTTTTAAAGGTGAGAAAGGTTTGTCCCTGGTGCAAAAGCAGAATAACAATCAGCAGGATAACTCCAGGCAAAATCCCACTGTCGAATGCCTGCATGGGCACGGATGCAATGGCACCCAGGGTAAGCATAACGGCTAAGTCAGAAATGGTTAACTGTGCATTCATGCGTTTGCCCAGCAGACGCATCACGACCATCAGACAAACATATATGATAAGCGTACGGAAAAAAACCTCTATCATAAACCCCCAGGGGTTATCCCCTACCAGGAGTCGCTGCCAGTCGGTTATTTTAATATCTTCTTTGTCCATGTCAAAAAGTATACTAGATGGGTAGCGCTATTGTTACGGATAACGAAATAACCGCTCCTGACATGATTCACCATAAATAGAACGCGCTTCAGCTGAAGCCCAGGTTAACTCGCACCACCTGCACGGGTGTGACATACTCCTCCTGCCGGCACACGTAAATGAATTTGAAGCCCATTCATTTTAGTAACCGCACCACACAAACAGGATGGCGTAAGGAGTTTCTAAATGACATTTTTTTATTTGTAAATAAATAACTAAAAGGAAGAACCTCCTGTTTTGAATGGTACAGCGTAATACCACTTAATCAGGAGGTTCCTTCTTCATCCCGTCTCTTATTCCGGGACGACTTATGTGCTCAGTGTACAGCGTTAACCTTTAAAATTAATTACCAGCAGTAACTTCCTCATTTTGAATGTGCTCTTTAGGCTGCACTTTAGCTTCGAAAGATACATTCATAGCGGATTCTATCTCAATTCTACTGTTGCTGCCCACTGCTTCCTGTACAAGGGCTAAAATTTGCTCTCTCGACTCCTGAAGTTCTTTAACTTTTAAATCCGACTCCAGGTTGGGTTTACCATAGCGTACGTAGTCGCTAAAGCTTTTTACCTTATGGAAGTTAATTTTAGTGTCTACCATCTTGAGAAGAATCTCTTTGGCCTCCATGGGGGTGTAATCCCCTGTAATCAAATTGAAAGTTGTCATAGAAAAAGTTTTTTGTATAGATTATAAAATTTATGTAAAGCATTTCAAACAAAACACATGCTATGGCGATGCATGATGTACTGTGGCTATTTTGAAAAATAAAGAATTAACTTTTCGTAGCCTACAGCCGCTTTCATTCTGATTAGCTGTGTTACTCTTTGTGTTACAAAACTGCATAATTGCATATATAAATAAAAATATATACTTTTAATACAAACCATAAATAATACTTATGAATTATACTTTGCATCAATTGCAGGTGTTTCTGAAAATTACCCAGGCGCAAAGCATTACCAAAGCTGCGGAGGAACTGCACTTGACGCAGCCTGCTGTATCTATCCAGCTTAAAAATTTCCAGGACCAGTTTGATATTCCATTAACTGAAGTGGTGGGACGAAAAATTTTTATAACTGACTTTGGTAAGGAGATAGCTGTTGCGGCCGAAAGGATTTTAAATGAGGTACATGCTATCAATTACAAAACCCTTGCCTATAAAGGGCAATTAATTGGACGACTTAAAATCACGGTTGTATCAACCGGCAAATATGTAATGCCTTACTTTCTGTCTGATTTCTTAAAGCAGCACCGTGGAATAGAACTGGTACTGGATGTAACTAATAAAGCCAGAGTGATCGAAAGCCTGGAAAAAAATGAAGTTGACTTTTCCCTTGTGTCTGTTTTACCGGAGAATATACAGGTAGAGAACATAGAACTGATGGAAAACAAGCTGTACTTAGTTGGCAGCAGAACACACAACTTTAACCAACAGCCAGAGGAAAACAGTCTTTTAGAAGAAATACCTTTGATTTACCGGGAGGCAGGCTCAGGTACCCGGCATATCATGGAAAAATTTATCAGGCAGAACAACCTGCCTGTTGTAAAGAAGATGGAGCTTACTTCTAATGAAGCCGTTAAACAAGCGGTAATAGCAGGACTTGGATATTCTATTATGCCCCTTATCGGCATAAAAAATGAGTTAAATAATGGCGACCTGCAAATTATCCCCATCAAAGGGTTTCCTATAAAATCGAACTGGAACCTAATCTGGTTAAAGAATAAAAGCTTCTCACCAGTTGCCAGTACTTTTCTGGATTACTTACAACAAGAAAAAAGTAAAACGATAAAGGAGTGGTTTAGCTGGCTTGACCAGTTTTGATGACTATCCTGTTTTAGGTCAGGCTGTATCTATTAGCTGAATTACACCCTGAATAACAACCACAACCAGAGGCGCATTGGCCAGGAATATGGCTCAGATAGCCTTTATAGGCAACCTGATAGTAAAACCAGTATATTCGCCTTCAACAGAATCGACACTAATCTTACCATTGTGCCCGTTGGTGATGATATCATAACTCAGCGACAGCCCGAGACCGGTGCCCTGCCCCGTTGGCTTGGTAGTGAAGAAGGGCTGCAGTATTTTGTGCCGGATGCTTTCCGGAATACCGCAGCCATTATCCCGGATATGTAATTCACAAACGTTCCCTTTTCTGCAGGTACTTACCTGCACCTGTGCCTGGTAATTGACATCTTCTGTTTGTGATTTCTTCTGCTTTACAGCATAAAAGGCATTGTTTAAGAGGTTGAGCAGCACTCTTCCTATATCCTGCGGTACAACCTCTAATTTAGGCAGACTGTTATCGAAGTGTGTTTCCAGCTTCGCATAAAAGCTTTTGTCCTTAGCCCGCAGGCCGTGGTAACTCAGGCGAAGGTATTCTTCAGCTAAGGCATTGACATCAGTGAGCTCCTTTTGCCCGGTACTTACCCGTGTGTGCTGCAGCATACCTTTCACAATAGAATCAGCCCGCTTGCCATGGTGGTTTATTTTCTGCAGGTTTTGCGTTAAGTCCCTCATTAATTCCCCAACATATTCTTTTTCCGGTTCCGACAGCTTCTGTAAAGGCCCCTCTTGCAGTTCTTCTACTAACTCAATGCTTAATTCTGAAAAGTTATTTACAAAGTTCAGTGGGTTTTGAATTTCATGGGCAATACCCGCCGTCAACTCCCCTAAAGATGCCAGCTTTTCCTGCTGTATCAGTTGCGCCTGTGTTACTTTAAGTTCCTTCACTGTTTCCTGTAAAGCTTCCTTCTGCAGTGTTAATTCTGCTGTCCGCTCCGAAACCAACAATTCAAGCTCTGCTTTTCGGTCTTCCGCGAACTTTAACGCCTGCTGCTGTTTCTTGGAGTTTGCCCACCTGGCAAATATCCAGATAAAGGTACCAACAATAGCAAAATCAAAGTAACCCTCCCACCTTTCATAGAAATCAGGTAAGGCAAGCTGAACGAAACTATTTACAATACCGGCAATAACTAAGGGATAATTGGCGAGAATATAAGGCTTAAACTGGCTGAAATCAGGTTCTTTTTTGAGGTATTCCAGTAAGCCCAATAATAAAACACTACCTAATAAAACACTTGCTTCATCGTCAAGAAAAATAGAAATACCAAAGAAAAGAGTTAGTAAAGCCCAACCAGAAAATGAAATCAAGCTTTTCCATTTTATATACACAGGAGAATCCTGTAAAGGCTTTCTTATGCGCCTGATAAGTAAGAAGCCCGCTAAAAAAGAAAACAAGTGCATGATTTAGATTCTCCTGTTTAGAACCGTATATAGCTGATTTTACAACTCATCGAAAATAAGCCGGTGAACAAATGGGTTTTAACTCATTTTGTAAACGAGCATGCGTGGCATTATTTGAACTCAAATATTGATGAAACTAAAAACTACACCTTATCTGATAGTATTGTCAACCAAAGAAGAAAAAGCTCTTTAAGCTAAACCATTATGGTATTAAATATAATATTATTTATCAACTAATTCTAAGTAAAGTTCTATTAATTTAACTAGATGCGTATCATATCAGGATGTTTTAAAGCACTCTTTATCAATGAAGTACAGCAGTATTGTGTTGAAGCATAGTTGATACACCACAACTACTGAAAAGAAGATACATGTTTATTATGTGTAGCCAGTTTAATTGATTTACAAATATGAGCTGACAGATAACGAGGAAACTCTGAATGCTACTCAATTAGAAGGAAACATGTTTACTGAAGCCGAAGAGACCTGTATCTTAAGCCATCAAAAAAGAGGGATAAAGGGTTTCTGTGCTGGAAAAGGAAGATTCTTTGTAATCCGGGGCTACTATATCTATGAGGAACTGTTTGCAAAAGTATTCGCAAACAGTAGGGCCCCCAAACGCAAAACACCCCCTGCTGATTCTCTGCAGGGGGTGCTTTTGTAGGGTTGGCGGCCACCTACTCTCCCGGGTGTGACCCCAGTACCATCGGCGCGTCCGGGCTTAACTTCTCTGTTCGGGATGGG
>NZ_BAAGXV010000046.1:0-5391 GCF_054779655.1 Pontibacter brevis | reverse complement strand
GGCGTTGCCAGTCATAGTCGCTGATTTCGTAACGTCGCATAAGCTTTTTGAAACTTAAACAACAGTAAAACAAAATCATTCATTAATTGTCAACACGACCTAGTACCTTTGCGGCTTCATTTATTTAATACCCATCTACAACGCAGTATAATTAACCTGAAATGGAGTCTTATTTCCAACTGAAGAAGAACGGCACCACTGTTCAAACAGAAATCATTGCCGGTGTTTCTTCCTTTCTGGCCACTTCCTATATCATTGTGGTGAACCCCAGCATTCTTAGCCAGGCGGGGATGCCATTTGCGGGAGTGCTCACAGCCACCATCATCGTGAGTTTCTTTAGCAGCCTGATGATGGGCCTCTACGCCCGCAACCCTATTCTGGTGGCACCCGGCATGGGACTGAATGCCTTCTTCACGTATTCTGCCGTTTTAGGATTAGGCATTAGCTGGCAGGTGGCTCTGGGAGCCGTATTCTGGTCAGGCGTGGTCTTTCTGTTGCTCTCAGCTTTCAACGTGCGGACGCTCATTGTGCGAGCTATTCCGCGCCCCCTTCGCTTTGCCATTGCGGCAGGCATTGGCTTATTTATTACCCTGATAGGCTTTACAAACGCAAAATTCATTGTTTCCAACCCTGCCACCATCCTTGGAATTGGGCAACTGACCCCTACCCTCCTCACTTTCCTGGCAGGGCTGCTGCTGACAGCGGTGCTGCTGACCAAGAATGTTAGGGGGGCTATATTGATAGGTATCCTTTTCACCACGCTGGCTACTTACCCGATTGGCCGCTGGTATGGCGGCGAGGGTGGCGTGCCGTTGGTAAACTTCCAGGGCCTTTTCGCGGCCCCGGACTTTAGTTTGCTGCTCCAGTTAGATTACGTGAACTCACTGCAGTGGGCGGTAGTGCCTATTATCTTCGCTTTTGTGTTCACCGATATGTTCGATAGTGTTTCCACATTTGTAGGTTTGGCAGAAGCCGCCAACCTACTGGATGAACAGAGCGAACCCCGCAACGTGAAACGCTCCCTGATGACCGATGCCGTAGCCACTACTCTCGCAGGCCTGGTAGGCTCCAGTCCCGGAACGGCTTATATCGAATCGGCGGTAGGTATAGAAGCAGGCGGCCGTACAGGGCTTACCGCTGTGGTAGGTGCTTTGCTTTTTCTCCCCTTTCTGTTCCTGGCTCCCCTGCTCTCCATCGTACCTGCCATTGCCACGGCACCGGCCCTGGTGCTGGTGGGCGTTTTCATGGTTCGGCCTGTTGTAAAAATCAACTGGGGGCAGCTGGATGAGGCTATTCCTGCCTTTCTGGCCATGGTTCTGATACCTTTTTCTTACTCTATCACGCAGGGCATTATCTGGGGGTTCCTCTCCTGGACAGCCATAAAACTGGCAACTGGCAAGACAAAGGATATCACTATTGCTTTGCTAGTTATCGATGCATTTTGTATTCTTGCTTTACTATAGCAGCCTAAAGCTGATGCTGGCGCTGTAAAACGGAAGTTGGAAAGTATATAGTAAAAGGCAGATTTTGCTGTTGTTGCACCTGGAACAGGCCTCATGGGAGATGTTTTTTCCGGATTAACAATAAACGCGGAGTTTAGGTGTTAATCTTTGTAGGTCTGGCAACATGTGCCAGGCAAGTCCTTTTCCTGACCACGTAAGCGGGTACTATATTTATGTTGAACCCAGGCACCGCGCCTGGAAATTATTTTCTTTATTATGAAGGCAGTCTTTTTATCATTTTTCTTTGTGCTATCCGGCTTGGTAGCAAACGCACAGGGAACAGCCAAAGAAGGAACTCCTGCAACTGATAACCTCGCCAGGCAATTCAACAACCTGAAAGCCGGCTCTAACTCCTACACGGAAAACAACAGAACATACAAGGTTGTGAACGTTGCTTCGCTCGATGCCTTTTGGAAGAGTGTGCAGGAGACGCTAGCCGCAAGAGAGCAGCAACTGAAACAAGCAGGCGTGCAAACAGAGCAAGACCTGGTGCAGGCAAAGGACAGCATTGCAGCACAGCAGGAGCAACTACAGGCGCTAAAGCAGCAGTATGCAGCCAAGGAACAGGAGGTACAGCAAAACGCGCACGATGTTGCCAATCTCTCTGTCTTAGGCATTGATATGGAGAAGCAAACGTATGTTATCCTGAGCTTTGCGGTTATCATTGTGCTCCTTATCCTGCTGGCCATCATCATACTGCAGTACAAGAGCAGCAAAAGTGTAGCCGTTGAAAAGCGAAGAGCCTACGATGAAGTACACCAGGAGTACGATGAGTATAAAAAAGGCGCCCGCGAAAAAGAATTAAAGCTGAAAAGGGAGCTTCAGACAGAGATGAACAGAATTGAAGAGCTCAACCAGCAAATTGCCCTTCTAAAAAAGCAGTCTCACGTATAGCAGTAGCTCTTAAATCTTCTTGAAACCCAAAGCCGTTGTTGGTCATTGCACCGACAGCGGCTTTGTAGTTCATAGGGCGCAGTACACAATGCACCGCCAGACCAGAAGGCACAGAAATCTTTATAGCACTTGAACAACTCTGTTGAACTCATCCACATCCGAGACCAGTCTCACCCCGCTGTTCCCACGCTGCAAAAGCTCTATGAAGCCGCATTTCCTGTGGAAGAGCGAAGGGATTCTCAACAGTTACTGGGGCTCCTCCATCAGCAGGACATGTTTGTTTATGCGGTAACTGCTGCTGACGAGGCAATGGGCTTGTGCATTTATTGGCAATTAGAAGGCTTTTACTTTTTGGAGCACCTGGCTATCGCTCCTTCCCATCAGGACCTGGGGCTGGGTAGGCAGGTCATGCAGTGGCTGCTGCGCAAAACTAACCGGAAGCTTTTGCTGGAAGTAGAGCGGCCAACAGATAAAATCAGCAGGAAACGGATTCGCTTTTATCAGAAACTGCTTGGCTTTACCCTACACGACACTTTTAATTATCACCAGCCACCTTATCAGCAGGAAGGCAAGTCCGTGCCGCTGTACCTGATGTCGGCAGAGGCGATAGCCGATACAGCCGAGCTTCTTCGAATTGCCAGCCACATTAAACAGCAGGTGTATGAGCGATTCTATTTTTAGAAGCAACTGACAATCACTTTACATACAACCGGTTCTATATTTTAAATTGAAAAAAGGCCGTCTTTTCTGCTTTGCGCTCCAAAGACAAAAGCTTATATTGTGCTTCAGAAGCAGGTTTTATACCTGCCTGATATACTGATACAAGCAGAAATCCACCACACCTCTATGGCCCAGTTTTTCCTCCGGCAGACAGTTAAAGAAGAGCTGCATGCGCCACTTTCGCTCCACCAGCTGCACCAGCAGATTCGGGAGGAGCTGGAAATGGCGTTTCCGGAGAGCTATTGGGTGGTGGCAGAGGTGGCGCAGGTAAACGCCGACCGCCGCAAAGGCCATTGCTACCTCACGCTGGTAGACAAAGGCGACGATGCCCGGCAGATGCTGGCGCAGGCTCGTGCTACCATCTGGAGCTCCAGGTACCAGATGTTGGGCCGCTACTTTGAGGAAAAGACAGGGCAACCGCTCAAGGCAGGCTTGAAAGTGCTCTTTCAGGCAACGGTGCGCTTCCACGAGTTGTACGGCCTGAGCCTCGACATCGTAAACATCGACCCGAACTATACCATCGGCGACCTGGCACGGCAACGGCAGGAAACGCTAAAACGCCTGGAAGCAGAGGGGTTGATGGAAGCGAATAAGTCCATAGAACTGGACCTGGTACCACAGCGACTGGCCGTTATCTCCTCGGCCACAGCAGCGGGCTACCAGGATTTTATCCACCAGTTACAAAACAACAGCTTCGGCTACTCCTTCCATACCACGCTTTTCCCGGCTACCGTGCAGGGAAATGAGGCACCAGCCTCCGTGAAACGGGCGATGGCTTTGGCAGGCAAATACAAAGATAGGTTTGATGCCATTGTGCTTATCCGGGGTGGCGGTTCTCAAACGGACCTGAGCTGCTTCGATGACTATGCTATTGCCGCTGCCATCGGGCATTCTCCTCTCCCCGTGCTCACCGGTATCGGCCATGAGCGGGATGAGAGTATTTCAGACATGGTCGCGCATACGCGTTTAAAAACACCGACAGCTGTGGCCAACTTCCTCATCGACCGGTTCAGGTCGGCAGAGGAGTACAACGAGAGCTTACTGGATAGCATCCGCATGTTTTCGGCACAGCAACTGAAGGTGACAGACGGCCTGCTTGAGCGCGTAAGCATGCGCATATCAAGCCAGACAAAAGAGCTGCTGCAAAACACGAAAGACAAATTAGAACTTTTGTCGCGGGGACTACTGCTGAAGCCACAGGCCTTTATAGAGGCACAGAAGCACCATGTCAGCAACCTGAACAAAGACATCAGCTCACAAACCAAGGACCTGCTGCACGAGCGGAGAACGTATCTACAGGAACTATCTGTCTGTGTAGAGGGCAAGAGCCAGCGCTACCTGCACATGAAAGAGCATGAGTTAAATAACCTGGTGCACTGCATCGAAACAGAAGCAAAAGACGGGCTGAAGCAAAAGCAGCTACGGTTTGAAAAAAGCAGCGATAAAGTAGCTTTTTGCGTCCGGAACAAGCTGCAAACCCAAAACCACCGCCTGAAGCTGCTGGAAATGAGCATTGAGGCCAATAACCCGGAGCGCCTGCTCTTACGCGGTTATACGTTGACCTTAATAAATGGCAAAATCACAAAAAGCATAAAAGACATTAACAACGGAGACGTGATAGAGACGAAAATGCAGGATGGCACGCTCCACAGTATGGTAGTAAACATTGACGAAGATGACAAATAAAGATTTAAAAAGTCTAACATACCGCGAGGCGACGCAGGAGCTGGAAGAGATTCTACGCGCTATTGAAAATGACTCCGTAGATGTGGATGAGCTGACCCAGAAAGTACAGCGTTCATCGCAGCTGATAAAGCTCTGCAGAGAAAAGCTGCGCAGTGCCGAAAAGGCTATTGACCAGGTGTTCAACGAGGAGAATTGCGAAGAACCCACCATAAGCAAAGCGCCCGAAGGCAGAGCCGGAGCAGGTACTACCAACAGCAACGGGTCCCTTTTTTAAAAGTTCATCCACACAAGTATTGCAAAAGGCTGCTTTTCTACAGAAAGGCAGCCTTTTGCTGTTTTTATTAATGCCCCCGTATAGGTCAGTCCCAGCGGGACGACCTGTTTATAGCCCGATAGACAATCAATTTGCCGAGCTCCAGAGGAGCGGCCTGTTTTGGTGCGATTACAGAACGCTCCTCTGAAGTTTAAAAAGTATTCGGGCAAACTTCTAGGCTGCGTTGACAATTATAGCAGCAGTGTCATGGCTGCAGCCAGGTGCAGGAATGCCAGAAAGCTAGAGGCAGTCTTGTCGTATCGGGTGGCGATGCGG
>NZ_BAAGXV010000045.1:0-5367 GCF_054779655.1 Pontibacter brevis | reverse complement strand
TGGCACAAGGTCTTTTACCCTTTCCCATTGCTCGTTTGTCAACTCCATGAGAAACCAACATATTAACTCAAGCTGGGATTCCCATTTTTGAGATAGCCTCTAGTGAAGGAGCCTTGGTTTTAGTCCGCTCCCTCGGTCAGCATCCTACAGCAGGGGGCTGCAGGCGCTGTCCGCTCTTTGGGTTCATCGGGTTTGCTTCTGCTTGGCTACACCTGCTCCGGAGTTCTTTATGCTGTTCTAAAAAAAGAAGATTTCTTGAGATGCTTTCACAATCAACAGTCTTCTTACTTATTACTTACCATGATAGGTGTTATGCTGCTCCTCTTAAGGCTGAGCGGGGGCTGTCAGGGCGGGTAAGGGTAAAGCTCTTATGAGGTGCAAACAAACTGAGGGAATTCCGTAAAAGCGCAGGTCACCAACGTTTTAAAAGAGCCATGAAACCAGCGTCTATCACCAGCCAGTGGTACTACAATTATGTGGTCGCACGAATACAGCAGCTTCAGAATGCTGCGCCTAACGCGCCGGATGCAGAGGAGCTTAGGAGGCTGACAGAGCTGAAAGAAGAGTACGAGATGAGGGTAGCTGTCATATGCACCAATGAAGCGGAAGAACCCCTGCGCCGGCTGAAGGCACAACCAGTGCTGCAGCTAGCTTAAACCCCGTGCTCTCCGGGAGCAGGTCAGCAGGATGAGGGGCCTGTTTTTGCATAACAGGAAAGGTGCTGGCACTCCAGGCAGGCATTCTTTGTGAAAATAAGAGCCTAAAGCATGCCCAAGGCCTTCAGCTGCTTCTCAAAGTCGCTGTGCAGCATCAGCACGGCCGACAGGCCGGCTGTCCGGGAGAGCCGGAAGCGCAGGACCAGGTCCGGGTCCTGCACGCTCTGGTAATAAAAGGAGCGCTGGCCGATGTTAGGCAGCTCCGTGGCGGCCACGTTCCGGAAGTTGCGCCTGAAGTAGTCTGCCGACATGGCCTTGGCCTCCCCGTTGTGCTGGTACCTGATGCAGCCCCCCTCCAGGAAAGGCAGCACGTGCTCATTGAACTTTTCCATATGCCCGAATCTATCAACCTTCCCAGAGCCAAACAGTTGGCTTTATCCGGGAGAAAGACACCTTAATACCCGGGAAACAACCTCAGGGTTACAAGCCGCCCCGGCAGGGAAGAAGGGCGACTCTCCCCTCGGGTGTGCGCACCTGCGGCCATTTTCCACAGAGTGTGGAGCCAGGCCCACAGTCACCTTTTTGTTTCCACACTTGCCGTAGTTTTGCTGTTTCCTTCTAAAGCATTGAGAGCCTTGCTGTAAGGGAGCTTTTAGCTGTTTTGGCACGGTTCTGCTATTGCATGAGCAGAACTTAAAGAATAAAACTATGAAAAAAGTAACTTTTCTGGCAGCAGCCATCGCATTAGCAGGAGTGTCTTCCCTTGACGCAAACGCACAGACTACAACCCCGCAGGAGCAGGCTCCGGCTGCACAGCAGGGCCAGGAAGAGAAGAAAGAGAAAGTAACACAAGACCAGCTACCGGCGCCAGTTCAGGCAGCGCTGAAGAGCGACACCTACAAGGACTGGACAATAGGCGACATCTATGTCATAAAGCCTGCCGCAGGGACCACGCAAGGCGCTGTGGTCTATGAGGTGGCGATGACCAACGCACAGGGCCAGACAGGTGTTGTCAGAATGGATGAGAAAGGCGCAGACGCCTCTGAAAAGTAGTGAACGAATAGGTAAAACTATTGCAAAGGGCCTCCGCGTTGCGGGGGCTTTTTACTTGCCCCGCTGCCTTCCGGCACTATGAAACAAAGGGGAAGGCAGGGTGTGGTGCCTTCGCTCAGCACGACCCACAAAGACGTAATGATGCAGGTTATGGCAACCTGCACTTCTTAATTCCGTTATACCTTACCCTGTGGCGCCCTCTGTACAAGAGGGGGATTATATATAATTTACTATTTTATATTTTTTAATTACTTACCAATTTTTAAAGCTATGAGAAAAATCAATTGGCTCTTTTTAATGTTGCTTTCCTTTTCTTTCCTTGCATGCGATAAGGAAGATGATGTGGAGCTCGACACTACTGACCCGACCATCACCATCCTGGCACCTGCCGCCGGTACCACTTATGCACCAGGTGACGTGGTGAACCTGCAGGCAGAAGTGAGGGACAACATGGGTCTTGAGGAGGTTAGGGTGAGCGTGACGGACCCTAGCGGAGTCGAGCGGCAGATAACCGACCAGGGCATCGGTGACTTCCTCAACGACAACAGAGAGAAGGACCTGGACGTGGAGATTGGCCTGGATGCGAATGCGCCTAACGGGGCTTACATCATCCGTGTAACGGCCATAGACGAGCAGGAGAACGAGGCCTCGCAGGCGGTTACGGTTTCCGTCGTGCAGTAAGCAATCGCAGGTCGACAAGCTTAAATTCAGAAAAGGCTCCTCTAGATGAGGAGCCTTTTCTTTTGAGGGATAATGCAGTGGTTTTAGCGCCCCCTTCTTCTTTCAAGCTGCTCGAGTTGCAGGAGCAGCTTCACAGTGTGGCATCCCCTGTCATCACCGGTGTCAAGTTCCCGCTCTTCTGGTACGTTCTTTTCGTTTGGGGCAATCCTGCTGTGCAGCGCCCTCAGGTGACGCATATAGCGGTTGATTTGGCTGCACAGCAGCCTGTAGAACATAGGGTTCTCGGCGGCCTGATCCAGGAAAGCCACCTTTTGGGCTTCCGCGTCCCTGATTTCACCATGGATGGCGCGGCTGGCCTCCTGCCTTGTAAGCGCCTCCTCCTGCAGCCTGTCAAAAAACCTGTCTATGTCAAAATGCATCTCAAATGCCCCCTCTTCGTGCAACTACCTGTAACCGTGAAAACACCTAGTGTATGATGCGGCAACTACTTAGTTTTAAGGGGGCAGCCAAAATGTGCAGCCTCAGACGGCAAAAAAGGTTTGCTTCAGCCTGACTATCCCGCCGGCGTCTACCACCTCACCCTCACCCATCAGCAGCGGGGCTGACAAGAACATCCTGTCTCGGTACAGGCCGGGTGAGAGACAGGGGGCAGGTGAAGTAAGGGTGGGCACGGCAGCTTACTTTGGTATGAGAAGGTAATGCTCTTCCTGGCTAATCAACGCGTTTCTGTGCTTTACCGCCTCTACGTCCAAAGTCAGGTTGTAGTGCAGGTGGCGGATGACGTAAGATCCCACGCTAAGCTCGTAGAGGTAGGAGCACAGTTCCTGCAGTCTTTGCAGGTAGTTCTCGTCTTTGTCAGTCTCTGGTAAAGTCACGTCCAAAAGCTCCTTAATGGCGGGCAATTGTGGAAAAGCAGCCTTGTGCTTGGCTACAGTAGCCTGAAGCTTGGCTATAATGGTGTTGTATTTTGCCTTTACGTCTCTGTTGTCAGACGTATACACTGCTTTGAGCGCCATAGTGCTGAAGTTGCATCAATCCAAAGCGCACGAATACAAGCTACGGTACGGACAGGCTTAAAATCAATTGGTGAACACGCCCTGCCTGTGAGTAAAGGTAAAATAGCTATAAGCAGGATGTGAGGTGATATGACAAAAGCTTTTGCAGAACCGTTCAAAACGGGCATGTTTAATTTAAACCTGTGGAGCTTCAGGTTTAGGTGCCTTTTTCTGAAGCAAAGGCAGGCAGACGTGTAGACTGAAAAATTAGATAATTTAACGAACCCGCCTGCCTCTTAAAAGCCCATGAAAACGCCGTTAAAATGCCTTTTTGCTTTCTCTGGCGCATAAAAATGCTTTTGTTTAAACCTTACAGCCAATAAGTTGAACATGCCTTTAGAATAGCCTCTCAACGCGGCTTTACAGCACGTTGTCTCTGTGGCCCTGGGTTTATAAATTGGCGTGCATTAAAACGCCTGCCTGTGGCTTTAGAATGACGTTTTGCAGGTATGTTGTCTTACCGAGCTTGCCCCACTGTCAACTTGAATTTTACTGAAGAAAGACTACGTTTCAGAAGTTATATGCAGAAGGAAAAGGGAATCGATCACCTTTTTGGTCACCTGAAAAGCAATAAGGGCTTGCAAGTTATTCACCTACAAGCCCTTATCTTAATCTGTGGTAGACCAAAGCTCTCAAATATCGAACAGTATCTTCGATGATTTAGCCGCCATTGCTGATTTCTATAGTTCCTATAAGTAACAAAACATTTAAAGGAGCTATAGTTTGATTCACTGTAGCTCCTTTAAATGTTTAATTTGGCCTTGGCTGATAAATGTCATTATGTAGTCAAATAGGAAGTTATCTTATGGGCTTTCCGACAGATGGTTCTCTTTCTGTGTCATGGGAGGTGGTTATTAGTTGAAGCGTAATTCACCTACATTCTACAACTATGGAAGGAACGAAAAAATTAGGCTCTGTTGAACATAAAAGGTGTTACATTGCAAACAGCCCCACAGCCTTTAAATCGCACCCGCTCCTTTTGGTACGTTGCTGTGGCGGGGGACCTCTGCTGGTTTCAGTGTTTTATGTTGCCTGGGGTATATAGTATATTCTTTTGCCTGATTACGTTTAGCCAATAATTAGGCACAAGCCACGGACAATACAATCAATAGTCAAGCTATGGAATGGATATTTGATAAAAGTGACCCGCTCTTGGAAACCATGATTGGAAGCATAATGATATTCTCAGTCATTATTTTATTAACCAGAATTATAGGTTTGAGGTCATTCGCAAAATTTACTGTTTACGATTTTGCCTTTACAATTGCTATTGGTAGTATCATATCTTCTATTCTCACTTCAGGTACTTCTATTGTTCATGGCTCAGTTGCAATCGCAAGTCTTCTTTTTTTGACTTTTATTTTTTCAACATTGCAGAAAAAGTTTCCAGCCTTAAGTTCTACAATTTCGAATAAACCGCTTCTGTTGATGAGGGGAAATCAGATACTTGAAGAAAATCTAAAATACGCAAGAATTGAAAAATCACAGCTGATCGCAAAACTGCGAGAGGCAAATGTATCACGATTAAATCAAATTCAAGCTGTCGTTCTTGAATCCACGGGAGACATTTCAGTCTTACATAAATCGACAGATACAGATGATCAATCTGTTGATAGTATAATATTAGAAGGAGTTCGAGAAAAATTATGAGATAGTGAACCAGTGCCTAACAATGGCTATAAATGATTTCTCGTTGCCGCCTCTTCTGAAGATTTCTGCGGAATTTTCAACTATGTATATACCTGCAAAGGTTCGTGCTACCCCACATAACTACTCATTGCCGAGACTGTTACTTTACATAAATGGGCTTATAGGCTATGTAGGCTTACCTGAAGTTCGGCCATTTAAAAGTTGTAAAAACTACTAACTTTAAATGGAATGAAAAAGACAAAGTTTACCGAGACACAGATTATCAAGGCCAT
>NZ_BAAGXV010000044.1:0-4631 GCF_054779655.1 Pontibacter brevis | reverse complement strand
CAGGCCTCCGTAGCGCTGGCGCCATTTGTAGAAAGCGGCCGTGGTGATGCCCAGCTCCCTGCAGAGCTCCTGGGCATTGCGCCCGTTCTCGTGCTCCTTGATGGCATTGATAATCTGTGTCTCGGTAAACTTTGTCTTTTTCATTCCATTTAAAGTTAGTAGTTTTTACAACTTTTAAATGGCCGAACTTCAGGTAAGCCTACATTAAAGCTTTTATTTCATCCTGAGAAAGCATGCGACTGTAAATCCTGATATCATTAACAACACCAGTAAATCCGCCGACCGTTACATCAGAAAGTTTTAAGCCTGGCAACTCTACAAACTGATCTATCAACCCATCTATATAAGTCCTGAGCACTCCGTTCTCGTAAGAAATCGCTAATTGAAATGTTTCGAGTTTCTCCGGCGTATACCACTGCCCACCGGTCCCTCTTGCCTTTTTCTGCCATACATCGGAGTTTCCCAGGACATTTGTGCTTGCGTATATCTTGTCTCCTGCCTGCAGATAAGGTTTTGGCCTTTCTCCTTTAGGAACACTATAAGTGAGTCCTGCAAATTTTAGAAGTTGGCCGTAATAAGCAGCAGAGTCAAGCGATAATGTTAAGGCTATTGTAAATGATCTGGTTTTGGGCACAGATATATTATGCTTGTCTTCAGAAGTAACTTTCGCATAAGCCTTGTTTACCAGCAGCCTTTTTTTCAAATCTATCTTGCCTGAGGGAATGGCCATATTGGTACGTATCCCAGTAGCGTAGCCTCCGGGACGGGACGCACTTACGATCCAATCGTAATAGTCACCGTACATCCAACTTAATGACTGGTCGCCGTTCGCACCTTCCGTCATGTAGGGGCGCACATTGTTTTTCGGTGAATCAAACGTTAGCTGCTGTTCCGAACCTACTGTTCCATCAGTCTTAACCGTATATTTTTTCAATTCATAAACACGGCCATATTTTCCATCTACAGGAACAGATCCGTAAATTACCTGCGGGTTTGTCTTATCTATCGCCATACCACCGCTGTAGCAGTTTTCTATCTCAGGTGTTTGATGAAAATGCCCTCCCCCGTTTGCAATAAATGTTTTCTGCCAGTCGCTCCCTGTCCATCTCACATGGTAATAATCATGCGATTTTTTATTCTCACTGATGCTTACCATCGCAATCACAGGCTTTCCCGCTTTGTCTGCTGATAACTCCCAAAGCCAGTTGCGGAAAGGGCTATCATCTACAACAGCATAGGGGTGGCTGTTCTTATAAGCCTTTGTAGCGTCAACGTCATGCAATTCAGCACCGCCTATAACAGACAGGCTGTTTCCTTTCACATCCTTAAGTTCTTTTGTGTTTATATCTATATAATTGAAATAAATATAATTTTCGCTTTGGTTATCAGGATGCGTAGTGGTGTACGCCAGGTAAATTCTGTCCTTGCCGTTCGATAAGTATTTAGCATAAGGCCTTATACCAGCTCCTTGCCCTTTCTTGGAACGCACTACCTGGTGAGGGCCCCAGTCAAACTTTACGTTCCCATCGGCATCAGGCAAAGTTAACCGTGCCATGGTGGGATGCCAGTTTATTCCCCTCCAGGCCAGGTAAATGTGTTCGGGATCATCCGACAGAATAAATGGAGATGGATAGGTGGTGTTATCTGACGTTACCAGCCTTACTTCTGTTCCCAATGTTGTGATATCACCCTTTTTGCTGGAAATGCGATAATAAAAGCAGGGCTCATCCGTATGACGGGAGTAGAAGATCATGATACGCTCATCGGGCAAAACCAGGAAGGTAGGATTGTTATGATCATCGGGCTGAAAATATGACCGGATCAGTACTTCATTGGTTGTATTTGTTAAATGGTTGATTTGCGTTGCTTTGATACTTCCGTGCGTATCGATGTAGCCGATATAAGTGTTATCAATTGTTCCTTTTTCATTTTTGTAACGAACTGCCCGCGGGTCGGCAAACCAGCACCAGGCCCCCTTTTCAGTGATGGTATTGGTCGGGAAATTTGAGGTGGGAACATCCGAAAAAGAATTCTGGCCAAATGAGCTTATGGCTACTGTAAAACAGATGAGTAGAAGGAAAACATTTTTATTCATACAACCCAATTCTTTAACTCATGTTGCGGAATACTGCATGCGGCATAAGTAATCTGTTCTGCCATTGGACATTGCACGTTTTACAGTTGCCAAAACAGCAACAACTATGAGAGAACAAACCATCGCAATATACTGCTTTATCGACGATTTCTTTCTTGCCATTGGCAGAAAAGATGAGGCGCACTGTAAGCTCTATGACGCCGGGGTTTTGACCACGGCGCTTCTGGCAGGGAGTTCGCTCCCGATTAGGCTGCCGGCCGTGGTGACTGACGATTTTTAACGCAAGTACCTTTATATTTGTGCATGGAGATTTACAAGGACTACATGTTCTATCTGCCAGAAGCAGAATTAAAGCTGCTTCGAAGCGGTTGGCTCAGGAAGGTGGACAGTGCCATGTACAGGGAAGGTATGCTACACGTGAGAGAGATAATAGAGCACCAGCAGCTAAAGTTCTGGCTCTATGATGCCTCAAAATTCACAGCGCCTGACATCAGCGACCAAATATGGACTGTGGAGGTATTAGGCGCTCTTTTGGCAGAGACGACACTCCTTAAAATTGCGGTGGTGGTTCCAAAGGACGTTTTCCTGCAAACTGTTGCAGAGCAGGTACGTTTCCAGGCACGGCCTGTGTTCGAAGGCAGCATTAAGATGGAGAACTTCTTTGACGTAGGAAGCGCAGAAGAGTGGCTGCTGGCCTAAGGTGATGATGCCAACCCGGCTGCAACTTCAGCCCTTCATTTATCTATCGTTGTAGAAAGTGTAGTGATTGGCACTACACCCGGGCGCTAATATAACCTGTCTACCAGACTTTAAACTGCTCTAAATTTACCCAAACGGCAGTTTGTCTAAAAACCTCCGTCTGATCTTTATTAAAGATAGCAATTTGTAAATATACTGTACTAGATGCAGCGCCATTTATTCGTTGGCCAAAGCTTCGCCAACCTGCCCCAAACATGGCTTTCAGGGCCAACAGCACGCTTAAAGAGGTCGTACAGTAGGTCAGCAGCCGCTCCAGGCCGACGATGTTAAACATGCGCCGCAGGTTGTAGGCCACCAGCATGAGCCCCACATCGGCCGAGGCCCTCTCCATCCCCTTTTTGGTGAGCACGTAGCTGTAGCCCCACTGTCGCTTGATGGTGCCGAAGGGGTGCTCGACAATAGCCTGCCTGCGCTTGTAGAGCTCAGGCTTCGCTTGAATGTTGTGCCGGTTGAGCTCAAAGACCGGGGTGTAGGTATTGCGCTCGATGAGTTTGCCGTTCCTGGCTGTCGTGCACAGGCTCCGCACCGCACACGTCTTGCAGGCTTTGGTGCGGTACTGGTGGAAGCTGGTTTGGTTGGACTTGCCGCGGTGCTTGGTGTAGACGCTGCCGTTAGTAGTAAGCACCGCACCCTGGGGACAGGTGTAGGTGTCCTGCTCCGGATCATAAGTGAAGTGCTCCACGTTGTAGCCCGGGTCCGGGGCATTGGCAGCAGGCGCCGGAATGGCCACCAGCGTGGTAACTCCAAGCTTCTGGGCGATCTCCAGCTCCGAGCCTGTGTGATAGCCCTTGTCAAACAGGGCGGTAAAGGAACTGTTGCCCACGATGCTCTTAGCCCGCCTGAGCATACTGCCCATGGCTTTGCAGTCGTTGCGGTTGGTCACGCGGTAGTCGATCAAAAGGCAGTGCCTGGCGTCGACAGTAGTCTGCACGTTGTAGGCCACTTCGGTGATGGTATTGCGGATGATCATTTGCCGGCTCTCCGGATCCGAGGTCGAGACCTGGTCTTCCCCAGCGTCTTGCAGGTGTTGCAAGAGCTTCAGGTAATACTCGCGCCGCAGCGCATGCCGGGCCATGGCATCGAAAAGCTGCTCT
The DNA here is from genome assembly GCF_054779655.1 of Pontibacter brevis. Taxonomy (NCBI): domain Bacteria; kingdom Pseudomonadati; phylum Bacteroidota; class Cytophagia; order Cytophagales; family Hymenobacteraceae; genus Pontibacter; species Pontibacter brevis. The sequence goes on along the minus strand of NZ_BAAGXV010000044.1, from coordinate 683 downwards.
GCCTGTTCGGCCTGCTGTGGCTGGGACAGGGCCAGCTGGCAATCCGAGAGCTTTCCCTCGATGTAGTCCAGGTGACGGGCGATCTTGCCCCGGTTGTAGTTGTTCTTCTTCGAGTTCTGGGCCCTGAGCTTGGTGGAGTCGCCGGCCAGCAGCTCTCCGCCGATCAGCTCAAAGTGCTGCGCTGTCCTGACCGTGGCACGAAACAAGCGGGTGATGGCCTTTGAGTTGTTCTTGCGGAAGTTGGCGATGGTGTTGTGGTCAGGCGCGAGCTGGCCCAGCAGCCACATCACCTCCAGATTACGATGACACTCGCGCTCCAGGCAGCGCGAGGAGCGGATGCGGTTGAGATAACCGTAGACCAGGAGCTTGAGCAGAACACGTGGATGGTAAGCCGGGCGGCCGTTGTCGGGAAAGTCGGTGCGGAAGCCCAGATCCCCGAGCGGGAGTGAATCGACGAAGGCGTCGATGAAGCGAACTTCGTTGTCCGGGGAAATCAGCTCCTCCAGGCTGGCACCGCCGCAGGCAGGCTCGTCCCGATGCAAGGCTTGTTTGAATTTCATAGCAGTAAGCAAACTAGTACTCTAGAAGCTATCTCAAAAATACCTAAGCATTATCTTCATGCACGCGAGCAGCAGGAATGCCAGGTAATTATCAGCCTTCTTTTCCTGTCTGACCAAGGTTCT
>NZ_BAAGXV010000043.1:0-3341 GCF_054779655.1 Pontibacter brevis | reverse complement strand
CCTCATCAGGCCCTCAACTTCAGAGCTCCGGTTGATTTATTGGAAGAAATTGTAAATTGAAAAGTCAACTTTCAAATGGCTCAAAATACGGGGGAGCTTACATTACAATCTACTTAAAAATAGCATAAAGGCGATATATGGAGCTAAATTCTATTTTTATAAAACCAGTTTGCACATCTGTTTGGGCTAATTTCTTTCTGCCTGTTTCTCTTAAATAAATTTCAGACTTCTCCTCCATTCCGGCGAATAACAGAATGGAGTTATGGAATGACATCGAAGGCTATGAATGCTATCAGGTATCGAACTACGGAAATGTAAGGAGTACAAAATACAAGCAGCCAAGAATACTAAGACCAGGCGATGTTGGCACGGGCCATCAGCAGGTAACGCTCAGGATAGACGGTAAGAACCAAAAAATACTAGTTCACAGACTGGTGGCGCAGGCATTCATACTGAACCCGGAAAACCTGCCTTTTGTAGACCACATCAATGGAATACCTGCAGATAACAGAGCCGAGAATCTTAGGTGGGCAACTAATAGGACGAACCTTCAGAACAGAAATGATAACAGGGAAGGCAGAACAGCATCTAGATTTGTCGGCGTTTCTTTCAGGAGGAGGGATAACACTTGGATAGCACGCATATTCATAGAAGCAAAGAGCCGCTTCCTCGGCAGCTTTAAAACTGAAGAAGAAGCGGCTCTTGCTTATGATTCTGCACTTACTAGTTTTGGTTTTAAGTGTATTAACTTGAAACTCTAAATCAAAAATCTATAAGCATAATAGTATATTCGTATCCTACCAAGGCTTAGCTGGAGGTTCTGTTTTAGGCCCTTTTGCTGTATTTATTTTATTGCTCAACTCTTTTAGCTTTTTCCTTCTGTCATCATATAAAGAATCAAGAGAATATTCAAGCAACTCATAGGCATCCAGCACATCATCTTTGGTTATCTCTGACGGATGACTTCCTGCATTACCAATCCACTTTATAGCTAAAAGAAACCCACCTACTTCGGGATTTTGTTTCTCAAATTCTTCAATCCTGCTATGTAGCTTAAGAGGCTGTGTCCCTTTTTTTGTCGGTTTAGTAGTGATAACACCAAGTTCATTTAGAAGTGTCTCAATAGAAATCCGAATCTTATTTGCGCAGGAATTAAGATCAATCCAATACAAGCCAAAAGATTCATTCAATTTTTTAGTAACTGTTCTAGGACAAGATAGGGGTATGTCTATTATTTTGGGAGCAGGAAAAAATGTAATAGGTTGTATGTTTGTATAAATTCCTCCTACTTCTTCTATATCCTCCTGTTCAGTCATATATCCGGAAGCCGAAACTATATCTTTACAATGATTACAAACTAAATGAATAGAAAAAACATATTCAGTCATAGAACCGCCAAGCATCATTTCTCTAGAAGCTATTGTCTCACTCTGCAGAAACTTGCCCTTTGAAGGCTGCAATATCCCAACCCTACAAGTCGGGCAGGGCTTCCGTGTTTCCCAATCCAACCAAAATTTTCTGTTAAAACTCATTCTAATTGATGTGTCATAGTTTTGATATTAAGCCGTACTTCTAAGCGCTTGCAAAAAACAGCATTACTACAACCGCTGCCATAACAAAGATTGTAATGCTTATTGCTAATTTATCTTCTTTCTTGATTTCATTCTCTATCTGTTTATTTATTTCCACTTGCTCTGGGGTTAAAGGAAGTGGAACAGTTCTACCTTTATTACTAATTGTATCTTTATTATTAGTTCTATCTTTATTGCTTAGTACATACCCTGTTGAATGTTCAATATGAGGCTTAAGAGTTGATTTAAGATAGTGTTCTTTTAAGAATTCTAGTACTTTGTCAAGAGAGTTGAAATCACCACCGTACTTGTTCTCATTTACAAAAACCGCATATTCATTTTTGCTGTCAACTTTGAGTGCAAGTACATTTTCATCAAAAAAGCCGTGCTTAAAAAGCAAACTCTCATCAGCTTTATCAATTAGCAGGGACTTGTTGCCCAAGTAGTCCTATTTTGCTTTTTCAACACGACCATTAGTAGAAACGAGCAACTCCTTGTTATCACGGAAAATATAGACAGTCTGCTGGAAAGTATATCATCTATGGATACCCAATGCTGATTTGTCAAGAGAGTTAAATTATCAAGCTTTTGACTGTAGTTTTGCAGCTTTGGAAATATGTCTGTTATAAATGTTCTCATTTATGCTATGGCTTTAGATAGAGCAAGATAAACAATATAGCCTTTTTTATTATTCTCAGTACTATTTTTATTTATAATGCTTAATCTGATTATATCCTAAACCTATCTACAAGTGAAGCATTCACATCATCAAGTTTCTTAGTCCTGAAGTTGCTGAGATACTTTTGTGTAATCTTGATGTCAGAGTGGCCCAGGGATTGCGATATAGCATAGAGGTTAACATCACCATCAAGAAGTAAAGAAGCGAAGGTGTGGCGCGCCGTATGCGACGAGAGGGTAGTTCTGATTCCTAGCTGTTGCTGCACATACTTGAGGTTGCGGTTATACTGGATGCTTTTCTTGTTGAGCCTTATATACAGCTCCTTTCCTATCCTGTTAAAGTCGTTCTTCTCTCCTATTAGGCTGAACTCGTCATCATTCAGGAATCCGAATGCGAATCTGTTCTTATACTCTTTATCCACAGACAAGCAGTCAACAGTCTCCCGCACAGATTCACTTCCTTTAATATGCCTTTCTACTATAGGCTTAATTAACTCAATGAGATTGTCATTCAGGTAGACTGACATCTGCCTACCTGTCTTCAGCATAGTGTACTCTACTCTATCGTCTCTGAAGTTATTCCACCTGAGCAGTAGCAAATCGCTTATCCTCATTCCCTGACAGAACACCTGGAACAGGAATGCTCTTCTGTGCTTTTCAACCCTCGGATCCTCAAGCGGAGTACTAACCATCTTCTGAATCATATCACTGGTGAGGCTGTTCGGCGCTTTAGTAACCTCGCCTTTCAGTTCCACTCCATCGAAGGGGTTTCTGATGTAGTTATGAACATTGGCTTTAACAGCTTTTCGAATAACACTCTTTATCACTTTCAGGTAGTGGTCGGCAGTATCTTCCTGCATCCCCTTTATAAAGTACCTCCGCATTGCAAATATTAGGTCTTCGGATATTTCTTTGAAGGTCAGGTCTTCCTTCCGTTCTGATTTCAGATAGGATTCTACTTTAGCGAGTATGGTACCGTATTTGATTTTAGAAGCTATCTCAAAAATACCTAAGCATTATCTTCATGCACGCGAGCAGCAGGAATGCCAGGTAATTATCAGCCTTCTTTTCCTGTCTGACCAAGGTTCTTCT
>NZ_BAAGXV010000042.1:0-3263 GCF_054779655.1 Pontibacter brevis | reverse complement strand
AGAACCTTGGTCAGACAGGAAAAGAAGGCTGATAATTACCTGGCATTCCTGCTGCTCGCGTGCATGAAGATAATGCTTAGGTATTTTTGAGATAGCTTCTAGTGTGCCCTGCTGCTTCCTGCTGTCAGTTAAGTTTTACGTTATAGCCTGCAGTAAAAGTGCTCCTTCCCGGAATGGCCTGTCATTGTAGTCTCCACTTTGCGTCAACCAGAGAACCTGGCCGGGTTGATAAACCTGTTGTGCTGTGTCCTTGCTTTTGGGAAAATGATGTTCGCGGTTTTTTTCGTAATTTGCTTCTATCAGAGGCTATTCATACTCTTTAGAGATTTGAGAGAGGTATCTTTTCAGAAACTGAACTAACACCATATTCAGAAAATAACTGAAGAGAAGTCCACCTTGCTGTGAAGGATCGTATGACCCTTTTTATGATGAAGTAACGTTATCACAACTATGAAATATATTTTTCTTTTATTTTTCTGCTTTACCGGCCTGTACTCTCACCCAGTGGCAGCTCAAACAACAAAGCGCGCCGATGCAAAAAAAGCCACTTACTCTAATCCCATGAACGTTCAGTTTGGTGATCCCTATGTGCTGTACACCGGGGGCACCTATTACATGTATGGCACGGGCGGCGGAGCAGATAAAGGATTTGCCGCTTATTCATCAAAGGACCTGGTAAACTGGAAGCCTGAAGGGCAGGTTTATTTCCATGACAACAAAAATGGCTGGAGCGATCCGAATGCCAGCTGGGGTGGTGCCTACTGGGCCCCGGAGGTATATGACGTGAATGGAAAATTCTACATGTTTTACAGTGCACAATGGAAGGAAAACCCAGGCAACGAAGAAGAAAACTTTCGCATCGGGGTGGCAGTAGCCGACAAGCCTACAGGGCCTTTCGTTGACATGGCCAGTAAGCCGATTTTTGACCCTGGTTACCCTGTCATTGACGCTAATGTGTTTTTTGATACTAATGGAAAAGTCTATCTATATTACTCCCGTGTAGCCTATAAGCACCCCGTAGAAAGCCAGGTAGCGGAATGGGCCCGGGAAAAAGGCTGGTTCAAGGAAATTGAAGAAAGCTGGGTGTACGGGGTTGAACTCAAGCCCGATTTTTCCGGCGTTATCGGTGAACCGGTTTTGTTGCTGCGGCCACCTGTTAACCTCAACGACAAGCAGTCTGAGTGGGAAAGCCGATCGGTAACGGCCCGCGAAGTGAACCGCCGCTGGACAGAGGGTTCTGTTACGTTCAAGAAAGATGGTTTGTACTACATGATGTATTCGGCCAACTATTTCGGTGGGCAACATTATGCTGTTGGGTATGCCACCTCAAACTCGCCTTTAGGCCCCTATAAAAAAGCCGCTAATAACCCGGTACTCCAAAAAAACTCCGACAAAGGGGGGACAGTAACAGGCACAGGGCATAACAGCATCACTTACTCCCCTGACGGCACAGAAATGTTCATCGTCTACCACGGAAGAACAACCAAAACAGGTGACGAAAGAGTGGTTTTTATTGACCGCATGGAGGTGAAAGATGGAAAAATCCGCGTTTTCGGCCCTACCACCTCACCCCAAAAGCTTCCCTCAGGCGCAGGGGCGGCTCCTAAAAACTAAAATTTACGCTATTAAACGTGGTTGCCAATAATAACTGGATGTATTGAATATGATTATTCAATACATCCTTAACCTGTTACTGACTCTGATAATGAACCTGTCAGCACCGAGACCCATACAACCTGCTTAGCCCGCTTTATCAATCATATCCCCAAGGTCACTCACACCTAAGGTGAATATGATAACAACAATGCCTAAAGCTATTTTTACCAGGAGCGGAATAGAGAATCCGAACCTTTTTCTGAGAAAGTTATTTGTCTGTGGGTAGTAAATAATAGAAAGAAAAAGGTAAGCGGTTCCCGGAACAGGGTGCACCAAAAACAAATTCAACATGCCAACAGTGATAAGCACTACGGCAAATATACCACTACATATACTCTCCAAATTCAATGTCTTTTCCATAAAGTTTTGCCTTTTTAATGATCAAAATCACTTCTGCGGAAGGTCTAAACATACTTTCAAGATGATAATTTGCCTCTATACACGTGCAGTAATGGGCAAGGGCGAGAGTTAAAAATCCATCAACATGAGGTTTATCTTATCAGGCAATTCAGCCACGCCTAATGCTGACCATAGTATAAATACCGCCAACAGGATTTTTAATATGGGAGGAATTGAGAAGCCGGTATACTTCCTGAAAAGAACATTTGCCGGAGGAAAATAAACAGAAGAAAGCAAAAGAATAAAAATTCCATAGCCCGGATCGTTTCCCCAGAAGGTATTGATAATGCCGATTGCTATTGCAACCATACCAAATATAGCGCTGATGATACTGCCAATGTTTAATGTCTTTTCCATGATTGTTTTCTTTTTTATAATCTTTTGATGGAGCCAGTACACTTTGTACCTGCCATTACTGGTGTTCCGCCCTTGTTAGTGTTTTGACCAGCAATTCCGACCGCAGCGGCCTTTTCACTTGCTGGTGAAAACATGCAGCAAGGGCAATTTATATAGCGCTAAGTAAAAGCCGGAACTGCTTCTTTAAACCAACTTTTTAGCCTCGAAGGCTTTGCATGCTGCCACTATATAAAGTATGTTCAAAATAGTTAGAACGCTTTTATTTAAAACCAAAAAGCAGGGGGAAAAGAAATACCACTACAGCTGCCCAGACAAAGTAAACCGGTATGTACAGCACAATAGACCTTCCGACCCCGGTTATGGCGGCTTTCTTTCTACTAGCTTTGAAGAGCATCACTGTTACGATGAGCAGGTGCACCAGCATTAGTATATTCCCCCCCAGCACAGCTACTCTGTTTGGCGTAATTCCCCACTCCGATATCCGGAAGGAAATAGCGGACAGCGCAATACCATTCACTAAAACTGTGACAACGGACAACAGAAGAAGCACCCAGGTACCTGCATGATGTTTTTCTTTTGCTGATCCTTCGGCAACAGAAAAAAATATCAAAGCCATTACCCCTATCAGAAGCAGGTTAAACAGCAACAGGAATTCCCTGTCGTTGTAAGGGTCTTTACCTGAGAATATGATCGCACCTAGATAAATCACAAGCATCACTAAAACCAGCGGGCTGAATATTGACCTCCCCCCCGCAAAACCGGACCGTTGTAAATTAGAGAAAACGGGCAATAATCGTATAGAACCAAAAGCGAATTGCCATGAAAAAATCAAAGTTCACAGAGGCGCAAAT
>NZ_BAAGXV010000041.1:0-2798 GCF_054779655.1 Pontibacter brevis | reverse complement strand
GTACGAGCGCAACGCCGAGAGCGGGGGTGACGACCTCTACATCAACTGGCCGGGGGTGGACAACAAGGGCAACCGCCTCACCGACGGCACCTACTACTACGAGGCCGAGGTGGAGTTCCATACCCTGGACCCGGCGCAGGCACGCGCCACCTATAAAGGCTGGGTAGAGATACTAAGATGATGCATGTAATAAAACCAGAGCAGCTGCAGGATAAGTCCATTGTTTTTTACGATGGCACCTGCGGCTTTTGCGAGGCCAGTGTACAGTTGGTACTGAAACACAACAGGCGCCGCAACATAAGCTTTGCGGCCCTGCAGTCAGGTGTGCTGGAGGAGTTGGTTCCGCTTTCGCAACGCCCTGACCCGCTGCCTGATTCAGTTGTGTTCTTCGAGCAGGGCAGGCTTTTTACGGAATCCGATGCAGTGCTTCAGATTGCACGTCACCTTAACTTTCCGTACCGGGTGCTTTACTATTTCCGGTTTATTCCTTTATCTTTCCGCAACTTTTTGTACCGCTTTATAGTGAGGCACCGCTATAAGATTGCCGGTCAGACAGAGGCATGTATGCTGCCTAGCCCTGAGGAACGGGCCCGGTTTGTAGCCTAAATGCCTGATGGCTTATAATTGCTGAATGGCAGAAACGCACTTGTAGTGCCGGCAGCAATGTTGCTATCAAAAGGAAACGATAAACCAACAACGAAAGAATAAACGACGAATGAAGAAGGCATATGTTTTCCCGGGGCAGGGTTCTCAGTTCACAGGTATGGGAAAAGGCTTGTATGAGCAACACGCTGAGGCAAAAAAGCTGTTCGACAATGCAAACGACATTTTAGGGTTCAATATCACAGAAATAATGTTCGGCGGCACCGAAGAGGAGCTGAAGCGGACAAACGTTACACAGCCGGCTATTTTCCTGCACTCAGTGGCGCAGGCGGCAGTGGCGAAAGATTTCCGTCCGGATATGGTGGCGGGGCACTCCTTGGGAGAGTTTTCAGCGCTGGTTGCCAGTAAAGTGCTGCGTTTTGAAGATGGGTTGAAACTCGTATATAAGCGCGCTCTTGCCATGCAGATGGCCTGTGAGGCAAACCCTTCTACAATGGCAGCCATACTGGGTCTGGAAGATGAGAAAGTAGTGGAGATTTGCGCATCGATAGAAGGTGAGGTCGTCGTAGCCGCTAACTTCAACTGCCCGGGCCAGTTAGTGATATCAGGTTCCAACAGCGGAATAGAAATTGCCTGCGAGAAAATGAAGGCAGCAGGTGCCAAAAGAGCGCTTCCTTTACCGGTAGGTGGCGCATTCCATTCTCCCCTGATGAAACCTGCAGAAGTAGAACTGGCGCAGGCCATCAAAGACACTGCTTTTAATGAAGGTATCTGTCCTATCTACCAAAACGTAGATGCCAGGCCGCACACCGACCCGCAGGAGATCAGGCAGAACCTGATCAAGCAGCTAACAGCGCCTGTGCTTTGGACGCAATCGGTACAGGAGATGCTCGCCGATGGCGCGACGCATTTCATCGAGTGTGGTCCGGGTAAAGTACTACAGGGGCTTGTAAAGAAAATTGATCGTTCAGCAGAAGTAAGTTCTGCTGAATAAGTCTCTCCCAAACAGCACGAGACAAAAGTCCTTTCTGGCATATGCCGGGAAGGACTTTTGTTTTGATGAGGGCAAAGACAGTTGAAACTCCTGCTATTGCTGCCTGGGCAGTATCACCTGCCGCCGCTGGTATAACAAAAAAGGTTAGCATCTAAATAATATAAAATAAGTATATTTATCTTTAAATTAATTGACTCCACTTCTCCTGAAAATAACATGATGTCAAATTTCTTAGACAAGAAGTACCTGTGGAAAGCCGGCCTCCTGTGGTTGCTGGTATTGATCTTAGGTACTCTCACAGAGGCGCAGGCGACGCATATCCGGGCAGGAGATATCACGGCGAAGCGGGACACAACTCCTAACCCCAACCCGCGCCGGTTCTTCTTTACCATGACCATTTACCGGGACGCAAGGTCGCAGGAGAAGAATTTTACAGTAGACATCAATACAGGAGAGGCGGGAAGAACAATACAGGTGGATGTGGCTTCTGTCACGGATATTGGGAATCAAACAGAAGCGTGGGTCTACAAATGGGAGCATACCTATAGCTCTGATGGTACCTTCCGGGTATCCTGGATCGGCATTAACCGAAACAGGAATATCCTGAACATGTCCCCGCCAACCGACCAGCGCTCTTTTTATATCGAAACAGTCATTAACATCAACGCCCTGCGGGGCTTCAACAGCACGCCTGCCCTGACCGTGGCACCGATAGATGTAGGTTCTGTCGGCCGAAGGTTTGTTCATAACCCCGGCGCTTATGATGCCGACGGTGACAGTCTTGCTTTTAAACTCATCGTGCCACGCTACCAGGACGTGAACGGGAACATTTCGCCGGTGCCGGGTTACCAATTGCCGGACATCCCTTTTAACTGTACCACCGGTGGCGATTGTAATGCACCCGGTGGTAACGAACGTGCCACTTTTTCGCTGGACCCTTTGACGGGGCAGATGACCTGGGACGCCCCCTGCCGACAGGGGCAGTACAACGTGGCCTTCGTGGTGGAGGAGTGGCGGGTGTCGCCCAACGGCGGGGCCGTGAAGCTGGGCGAGGTGGTGCGCGACATGCAGATACTGATAGGGCAAGCGCTCAACTGCCCTCCTGTCCTGGAGCCGAAGGACACGTGCGTGGTGGCGGGCACGCTGCTGCGGGGGGTGGTCTCGGCCACGGACCCCGACGGGGACCTGATAAACCTGACGG
>NZ_BAAGXV010000040.1:0-2718 GCF_054779655.1 Pontibacter brevis | reverse complement strand
CCTGCTTGGATTACCTTAAATTTTCTGTCTCAATCAATCTCTCAAAGAACTTAGCAGAAGAGCTACTCTCTTCTCTTGCGGCATCCTGATGATGCCGGTGTTTTCGTCTCACTCACGAAGAGCCTCTTGCTCTTTTGCGGGTCGCAAAGTTCGGCGTTTTCTACTTAAGCACCAAAATTTTCTTCTCTTTTTTTCAGCGACCTTCGCTTTATCTCAAGAACCGTGCCACTTGCCTCCCTTTCTCTGGAAGCGGATGCAAAGGTAAGAACTTTTTCTCTGCTTGCAATAAAAAAGAAGAAATTTATTTTCTGCCTCTTTTCTCCGTTGCTTCCTTCTGAAGCGGGTTGCAAAGGTACGAAGAGTTTCGCTCTTTGCAATGCAGCGAAAGAAGTTTTTTTTGCTTTCCCACCCCTTCCTTTTCATCACATGGGTGCTGTGTTAGCGGTCTCTCCCCCCCTTCCTGCCGAAGCGGGTTGCAAAGGTAGGCAACTTTTCCTGCTTTGCAAGGGACAGCATGAGGAAAACCTCCTGCCTCTCTCCTCCCCCGCCGCAAGTGCCTGACACTGCGGGGGAAAACCTTCTAAAACGCCCCTGAGTTTTTTCTCAGGACTGTCGAGACCTGCCCAAGGAGGTGAGCCTGGCGCCCTGTCCCTTAGGTTGCCCCGCGCTGTTTTTACTGTTCCGTTTTCCTTTCCAGGCGCTGGGAAAGAACAATAGCCCAAGAGCCGGAAGTTCCAGAGAAAAGATAAATTCTTTAGGAGCTTTTTCTCTGCCTTTACCTGCTTCGTGTGCGCTAGGGAATAACACAAAGAAAAGTTCTGGAAGTTCCTATACAGCAGAAGATTTTTAAGAACTTCTACTCTTTCAGCAGGGCCACTATCTACATCTCTCCTTCTTATAAAACAAAAAGCCCTGGCTGCACTGCCAGGGCTTTTCTTATATGCTTTCTATTCCTTACGCAATCACTGCATCACGCTTCAATGTACTCTTCCTGTCTGGACCTACCGATACAATCGTAATCGGCACCTGCAGGTGCTCCTCCAGGAAAGTCAGGTAGTTCTTGAATGGCTCTGGCAGTTCTTCTACAGAATCAATCTTATTCAGATCTACTTTCCAGCCTGGCAATTCTTCGTACACCGGCTCCAACTTTACTGTATCTAAGTTATGCGGCACCTGGTCAGTCACTTCTCCTGAAGCCAGTTTGTAGTGCGTACACACCTTTATGGTGTCAAATTCTGTCAGCACGTCTGCCTTCATCATGTTCAGCTGCGTTACACCGTTCAGCATGATGGAGTACTTCAGACTTGGCAGGTCTACCCAACCACAACGACGTGGACGACCAGTGGTGGAGCCGAACTCCCGGCCAGCCTGGCGAATCTGCTCCCCTACCTCATCCAACAACTCGGTTGGGAAAGGGCCGCTGCCTACGCGGGTGCAATAGGCTTTAAAGATACCGTATACTTCCCCAATGTGCCGTGGCGCCACACCTAAACCGGTGCAGGCTCCTGCTACTAAAGTAGTAGAGGAAGTCACAAACGGATAGGTACCGAAATCAACATCCAGTAAAGCTCCCTGAGCTCCTTCTGCCAGGATGCGCTTACCGTTTTGGATGGCTTGGTTGATCATATATTCGGTATCTACCAACTGCAGCGTACGCAGGTAATCTACAGCCTCAAAGAAAGCCTGCTCCTGCTCCGCGATGTTCAGCTCCTCGCCGTAGAACTTCACGATGCTGCGGTGGCGATCTAGCAGTTTGTTATAGTCCGCCTGGAAATCTTCTGACAGGATATCTCCTACGCGCAGGCCTACACGTCCAATTTTGTCCTGATAAGTCGGGCCTATGCCTTTAAGCGTAGAGCCAATCTTGCCGCTACCTAAAGCTTCTTCTGATACTCTGTCCAGTACTCTGTGCGATGGCAGGATAAGCGCTGCTTTTTTAGAAATGAAAAGGTTTTTCGCTGCATCTACGCCTCTGTCGGTTAGCTTCTGCATTTCAGTGCGGAACACAATAGGGTCCAGCACGACTCCATTACCAATGATGTTTTGAATGTGCGAATGGAAAATTCCGGAAGGAATCTGGTGCAGCACGTGCTTTGTACCTTCAAACTCTAATGTATGACCTGCATTCGGGCCGCCCTGGAAACGGGCTACAATGTCATAGGTCGGGGCCAGAACGTCAACGATTTTTCCTTTTCCTTCGTCGCCCCACTGCAGACCTATTAATATATCAACTGCCATTTAAGTATTTAATAAATTGATTCTTTTAAGAATTGCGCCGCAATTTATCATTTAGTCCCCTCTTAAAATCAAGAACCTCTTTTACAGTCGCTTATCTCAAAAAGACCTAACAAAAAAACTGACTACTCTCTTTTTACTCCCAAATGTAGCAAATTTATTACACTGAATAAATATAGTCACTGATATTCTGGATTAGCTCACTACTCCTCGGAAGCTTGACTTAGGTATACGTCTTTACAGAGATTCAACAGGTACGTTTGTTCAGGTGTGTTTGACTCATCATTGGCGTAGTCAGCACAAAGCAACTCCCAAAAGAATTGACCACAACTGTAGAATCTTAAAACATCATACATATCAAACCTTAGTTCTTTTGAGTTTAGGTCGTGTTGACAATTAATGAATGATTTTGTTTTACTGTTGTTTAAGTTTCAAAAAGCTTATGCGACGTTACGAAATCAGCGACTATGACTGGCAACGCCT
>NZ_BAAGXV010000039.1:0-1831 GCF_054779655.1 Pontibacter brevis | reverse complement strand
GCCTCGTAGTAGTAGGTGCCGTCGGTGAGGCGGTTGCCCTTGTTGTCCACCCCCGGCCAGTTGATGTAGAGGTCGTCACCCCCGCTCTCGGCGTTGCGCTCGTACACCAGCGCACCCCACCGGTTGAACACCTTGAAGCGCATGCTCCGAATGAAGGCCGTCTTCCGGTCGGGGCGGAACTCGTCGTTCAACCCGTCCCCGTTCGGGGTGATGACGTTGGGAAGCAGGAACGAGATGCAGTTGTCCTTGCACACCTCGTTGCTCATCGGGCTCTCCCTGCCCGCCGTGTCGGTGGCCGTCACCCGGTAGCAGCCCGCAAAGGACTCCAGCCCCCCGTGCACGAAGCGCGTCTCCGCCGTGGTGCCCAGCACCTGGTACTCCCCATCCAGGGAGGAGCGGAAGTAGACCGTGTAGAAGGCTATCTGGTCGGTGCACTCCCCACTCACCTGCGGCACCCACGTCAGCACGTTCTCGTAGGGCGGCTGCTGCGGGTTGCGCGCGAAGGCATCGCAGTCCAGCTGGCTCACGCTCAGCTCAGGGGCGCAGACCACCTTCTCCAGCAGCGCGCACGCCTCCTGGCTGCGGTTGAGCAGCGGCTCGGGCAGGCCCGCTATCCCGTAGCCCCCGGACGTCTCCACCACGTAGCAGTAGGTGCGCCCCCGCTCCAGCCCAAGGCCCCCGAAGGCGCCCACGTCGCGGTAGCTGCCCCCCTGGCCCGTGGCCTGCACGCTGTCGATGAGCACCAGCCGGTTGCCCTCCTGCCGGTAGATGCGGTGCTGGTAGCGCCCGTTGTCCCAGGGCACCTCGTAGCGCCAGGAAAGCTCCAGGGCCGCCTCGCCGCCGGCAGCGGCAGACACCTCCAGCCGCACGCTCGAGGCCTCGGCACCCTCCCGCAGCTCGGTCGGCTGCCCGCCCGCCGCAGGAGACTGGTAGAACTCCAGCCGGTAGCGGTAGGCCTGCCCCAGGGTGTTGAGGCCCCGGTCCACGAACACCGTGTCCGACAGGTCGCGGCTGCGGAAGACCTCGGTGAAGCCCGGGCCCGTGCCCATCCCCTCCTTGCGCAGCAGCACGTACTCCAGCGGAGGGGTCAGCAGCCCTGCCTCGGGCTGCGTCCAGCGCACCGTTATCTGCCCCCGCTCGGCGTCCGTCTCGTCCACCGTCACGTTGGTCAGGTAGGGGATGTCCTGGTTGATGGCCACGCAGGCCTCGTTGGAGGCAAGGCTCTCCCCGCGACCGGGGGAGGGGAAGGTGGCGTAGATGATGTAGCAGTACTCCACCCCGGCCTGCAGCCCCTGCCCGCCGTTGTCGTCGAAGAAGGTGGCCACCCCGGCCTCCACCTCCCCCACCAGCACGTAGCCCGTCGAGGCCGGCACCCCCGTCTGGCACTCGCCCGGCACGTAGCCCGAGGGGCCCTCGCGCCGGTAGATGCGGATGGAGGAGGCGTTCTGGCAGGCGTAGGGGTCCCAGGTGAGCGTCACGCTCCGGTCCCCGCCAAGGGCCGCCAGGTTCTCGGGCGCAGGGCCCACCACCCGGATGTTCCAGGCCTGCAGGTCGGCCAGGCGCGTCTCCCCCGGCGGCCGCACGTCCTCGGCCCGGAACACCACCTGGTAGGGCCGCTCCCGCACGTCGCCGCACTGGGTCTGCCAGTTCAGAAGGCCTCTGGCCTCCCCAGGCGTGCGCGCCGTCTGGCGGAAGGTGGCCGGCGGCACGATGCCCGAGCCCGCCACCGTCAGGTTTATCAGGTCCCCGTCGGGGTCCGTGGCCGAGACCACCCCCCGCAGCAGCGTGCCCGCCACCACGCACGTGTCCTTCGGCTCCAGGACAGGAGGGC
>NZ_BAAGXV010000038.1:0-1126 GCF_054779655.1 Pontibacter brevis | reverse complement strand
AAGAACCTTGGTCAGACAGGAAAAGAAGGCTGATAATTACCTGGCATTCCTGCTGCTCGCGTGCATGAAGATAATGCTTAGGTATTTTTGAGATAGCTTCTAGTCAGTAAAGCTTTTAGCAGGTATAGTGGCGATAAAATCGTTGCGTACCAAGAGCTGCTATTGGGGTGTATTGGTATGTTTGCTGCTGATTAGGAAAGCAGGTTATGGTAAATATGTTCACATATGCTGTCAATTTGTATCGCTATACTTTTACCGGCACATGTGTAGCTGCCGACAGGTGAAGATTTTGTAGGTCAGGGTTGGCATCTTGCACATGCTGAAGTTTTGGCTAATGCTTCTGTACGTTGCAAAGTAGCTGTTCTCTGTGCAATTCTTAAGGTGCGGAACGCTGTGGCTCCAACCTGAATTTTTCTTCCCCACATCCAACCAATGTGGCTTGCTCCGGAATGCTGCTTCCCTGAGGCTTTATCTGATTCCAGCTATGAGCGTATGCCGTTTTGTTTCAGAAGTTCTGCTTCTCCAGAGCTGTTGTGTATGGCAGGTGGGACTAAAAGTGTGGATTGGACGCTTGTAGCCTATTTTTAACATAGTAGCCACTGTTAACAACAGGGGTACACATTAGAAACATTTTATACCCCTCCAGAACTAAACATATTCGTACCTTAGCAGGGTAGAAACTGAGGAACCACCTCTCTTTGCTGAGTGGAGCCTCACTAAAGTACAGCAAAAGATAAGTGAAGTTGTTATGATCATGTGATAATATATGTAGCTTCGCAGGGTTGGTTGTTTTTTCTGCTACCATTTTTCAGACAATTATTTAAACAGGTTTCTTGAAAAGAATTAAGCCTTCTCTTTCGCACGGCTGAGATGAGCTGAAATAGTGAATGAAAATTATGCAACCGATTTCATGAGGTAAATACAGCGTTGATGTCACAGGTGTTTGTATGCTTTGATACATATTTTGTTAAAAGAGTATCATGATTTAGTGCATAAAATATTTAGATTTGCTCTGGTGGCTACTAGGCTGTGTCTGATGAATCAAACGAAAGACCCTGTTAGCTTGTTAGTAAGTCATGAGACGATACGAGTTAACTGACGAACAGTGGGAGAAGATATCGCCTTT
>NZ_BAAGXV010000037.1:0-662 GCF_054779655.1 Pontibacter brevis | reverse complement strand
GGCCGGCAGCGTGGGAGCCGGAGGCGGCGCACGTGCTGGAGCTCAGGCAGCTGCAGACGGTGGCAGAGGGGCTGCAGAAGACCTTGCACCAGCACGCACGGCAGCTGGAGGCCCTCGAGCAGGCCCCGCAGGTGAGCCGGCAGGCAAGGCAGAGCCTGGAGAGGATGGTAAGGCAGGCCCAGAAGGAAAAGCAGCAGGTGGAGGATCGGATGGAGCTGCTGGTCGGGCAGCATCATCAGCGGCAGTACGAGCAGGTCAGCAGCATCCCTGGCCTAGGCAAGAAAAGCAGCATTCTGCTCATCCTCATCACAGGGGGCTTCACCAGGTTCACCCACCATAAGCAGCTTGTCAGCTACCTGGGCCTGAGCCCCAGAATCTATGAGTCAGGCACCAGCGTCAGGGGAAGGAGCCGCATCTGCAAGATGGGCATGAGCCGGGCAAGGGCGGTGCTGTACGTGTGCTCCTGGTCAGCCATCAGGTGCAACAGGGCCTGCAGAGAGCTCTATGAGCGGCTGGTGGCAAGGGGGAAGGCAAAGAGGATGGCCTTGGCTGCCGTGGCAAACAAACTCGTCAAGCAGGCCTTTGCACTGGCAACAAAAGGAGAATATTACACGGAAAAACCATAAAATAAAACTTGCTTTTAAACACAGTTCATTTCGAAC
>NZ_BAAGXV010000036.1:0-612 GCF_054779655.1 Pontibacter brevis | reverse complement strand
GTCTATAGCCAGCTCAGGCTCAACATCAGGCGAAGGCACAGGAAAAGGCTTCCTGCACGTGTAAAGCAGGCGCTGTTCCAGCCAGAGAGGATTAATCAGGTGTGGTCAATCGACTTCATGTCTGACAGCCTCTGGGACGGCAGAAGATTCCGCCTCCTCAACATCGTCGATGACTACAACAGGGAAATCCTCACCATGGAGGCTGACTTGTCTATCCCTGCGCTGCGCCTGATTCGGGTGCTGGAGTATCTGAAGGAGTTCAGGGGATTGCCGGAAATGATACGCGTCGACAACGGACCGGAGTTCATCTCAAACAAGTTGGAGTGCTGGTGCAGGGAAAACAAGGTGCGCCTGGTCTTCATTCAGCCTGGCAAACCGATGCAGAACGCTTATGTGGAACGCTGCAACGGCAGTATCAGAAGAGAGCTGCTCAATGCCTACGTGTTCAGGACCCTGTCGGAAGTTCGGGAAAAAGCAGAGGAATGGAGGCTGGATTACAACTGCCACCGGCCTCATCAGGCCCTCAACTTCAGAGCTCCGGTTGATTTATTGGAAGAAATTGTAAATTGAAAAGTCAACTTTCAAATGGCTCAAAATACGGGGGAGCTTACA
>NZ_BAAGXV010000035.1:0-582 GCF_054779655.1 Pontibacter brevis | reverse complement strand
TAGGGTGTGTCTGATGAATACTTTTTCAGGTAAAACCTAATAAAAGCCAGCTTCAGCATCGCTAAGAAACTGACGGCTAATTTCTCATATCTTGTAGCAACTCTGCGGCATTCCTTAAGCCAGCCAATGGACTGCTCTACGCTTGCTCTTTTCTTGTAGGTCTCTTCATCAAAGCGATAGTGAGGTCCTTTCTTTCTTCTTTTGGTTCCAGGCCGCAACTGCCTTTCAGGAATCATTCCCTTGATGCCTCTGCGGGCCAGCCCCTTCCTTAAATAGCCTGCATCATATGCCTTATCTGCAACCACTTCCTCTGGCTTAGTTCTTTTACGGCCTCTTTTCACAGGAATCCTTACCTGTTCTAACACCGGGTGAAAAAAGGCGGCATCATGTGCTGCCCCTGAACTCAAAACGGCTGCCAAAGGAAGGCTGTTGCTGTCACTTACCAGGTGAATCTTAGTGGTAAACCCGCCTCTACTTCGCCCCAGAGCATGGTTTTCAGGCTCGCCTTCTTTTACCTGGTCCCCCTTTTTAAGCCAGCGCCAGCGGCTGACTTGTGTGCCCTCACGGTGGTGGAGTCAATCT